>JAYSSO010000001.1:0-5567 GCA_043720495.1 Candidatus Lloydbacteria bacterium
TACTACGCAAAGTATTATGTGCGATATTCCTTGCTTCAACGATCGCGCCGAAGAAGAAAAAGACTCACTAAAAAAGACTCGATTTATGTATATTATGCCGAAAATTCCGAAATGCCATTTTGACCCTTGCAATTATTTGTTATACGATGAATCTATGGCCAAAGTTATTATTTGTACGGGGATTTCAGGGAGTGGACGCAAAGAGTATCTTGATAAGTTTGCTTTATATGCAAATAAGCTTGGAAAAAAAGTAAAGGTGCATCACGTGGGGCAACTCATGCTCGAACGAGCAAGTCGTGACGGACTCAACATCACACCGAAGAATATACTAAATACAAACAAGCATACGATGCAGGCGCTCCGGAGTGGAGTATACGAGAGTGTGCTGCGTAGCTTTAAAGACGACCACAAAAACTACGACCTCATCATCGTATCGATTCACGGGTTTTTTTATTGGAAAAAGACCTTTCATCATTCATACGACCACCACTATATCTCGCGCTTCAAGCCCGATATGTTTATCACCATCATGCGCGATCCTGTGGACATTATGGCAACACTCAAGGAGCGGGATCAATGGAAAGTGTCGAGACTCTCCGAGCAGGAAATCTCACTTTGGCAAAACGTTGAGACTGAAGTCATCGCCACGTGGGCGGAACTTTCAAAGTGCAAGTATTATGGGTTTTATGACCAGCAACGCATGTGCACCCTTTTCAAGTTGGCATTCTTGCAGGAGATGGAGACCACCTACATTTCTATGCCCATGACGCATATGATGGATGGACCAAACCGTAAGAAAATTAATGACTTCATTAAAAAGCTTGAGGAATATTTTGTTGTTTTTGTGCCGATGATTACAAAGGGGAAATTTCCTGGAGTTAGTGAAAAACCCTCAAAGAAAAATGATACCGAATATACTAATTCGTATCAGACGGTAAAAACCGATCTTGATATTTTGCTCCACCAGTCAAAGCGGATTATTGTATTTTTTCCAAAACCCACCGCAAGTCCAGGTGTAGTCAATGAGCTCCGGGAAGCCCATGAGACCAACAAGGAAGCGTGGATTATTTATCCTTCCAAGATGGCGAGTCCTTTCCTTATCTATTATTACGACCGTGCATTTCTCTCAGCCAAACAATTTTTTGATTTTCTTGCCTCCGAGAAACGAGGGATGGTAAAATTTACGCACAAATTAGACTAAAGTATTTGCAGCACATAATATGAATGACAAAACCGTTGTTGCAGGAATAGCAGTGATCATCCTCGCTGTTGGTGGTGTCCTTTTTTGGGTGAGTGGGGGCAGTGATTCGTCGAAAGTTATAAGTACTTCCGAGGCCACCACCCCGGGAGCGCTCGAATTGGCCCAGTGTCTTGTGGACAAAGGAACTACATTCTACGGCTCGTTTACCTGTCCGCATTGCATAAAACAAAAGAGGCTCTTTGGCACCGCCGACAAGGTTTTACCCTATGTGGAGTGTACTCCACCCGGGGGTGATGGTCAGCTTCCCGTCTGTGTCGATAAAAAAATCATGAGTTATCCCACTTGGGAATTTGCCGATGGCAGTAGGCAGACCGGGGTGCTTTCATTTCAAGAATTGCAGAGCAAGAGTGGTTGTGGTACAGAAGCACCGGGGGCGACAGGGGAGCCTACTCCTACGACAGTGATGGGGAGCACTACCCAGCCCTAGAAATATTGCCATGGATACCGGAATGCTCTTTACGAAGGTGCTTGCGCTGTTTACCATGTTTGGAAACGTCGCTACCGTCCTTCTCCTTGTCGTCGCAATCGTTCACACACCTTTCTATAATAGGGTGATGAATATTCTTGAGCGACATGCTGTGCTCATTGCATTCCTACTTTCATTTTTTTCAACAATCGGTAGCATCATTTACTCTGAGATACTTGGCTTTTCCGCTTGTATTCTCTGTTGGATTCAGCGTATTTTTATGTATCCGCTCATGTTTCTTTTTGGCCTTGCGCTGTGGCGCAAAGAGGCGAGTATCATGCCCTACGCATTTTTACTCGCCCTTGTCGGCGGTTTAGTCGCACTATATCAATGGGCAAAAGACATGCTGGCACTCTATGGGGACACGGTCATTCCTTGCCCTGCAGTGAGCTCACTTCCGTCTTGCGATAAAATATTAGTGCTTGAAAATGGCTACATCACTATCCCCATGATTGCGCTCAATGCATTTGTGCTTATCTGTATAGTGCTGTACGCAGGAATGCGCACACGCCACAATGACCATGAGTGAACTTGAATCACCGATTACCCATCGGTCACCCCGTGGGGTAAGTGACCGCATGGCATATTTTTTTGCACATACTGTGCACATCCTTGCCGATAATTTTTTTGCAAAGCAGTACGGTCATCGTGCGGTGGTCCTTGAAACTGTTGCTGCGGTGCCGGGAATGGTCGCCGCACTGTTTCTGCATCTCCGCAGTCTGCGCCGCATAGAAGACGACAAGGGCCGAATAGTCAATTTACTCGCTGAAGCAGAGAACGAGCGCATGCATTTGATGGTGTATGTATCTGTTGCAGAGCCGTCATTTGTGGAGCGCGTGATCATTGTGTGTGCGCAGATCACTTTTTTTGTTGGCTATTTTCTCGTGTATCTTCTCTCACCACGTACGGCACATCGCTTTATTGGCTACCTTGAAGAAGAGGCAATACAAAGTTACTCTGCATACCTGCACGAGGTGGATGAAGGAACAATCAAAAATATCCCTGCCCCGCCACTCGCTATTTCCTATTGGAATCTTCCACCTGACGCAACCCTTCGCGATGTGATACTTGCGACACGAGGGGATGAGATGCGACATCGTGACCTCAATCACCGATTTGCCTCTGAGATGAGCGCACCCTAATTTCTTGCTATACTGCGGGAATGAACGAGGAACGCATTGTTATTGTGGGTGGGGGATTTGCGGGAGTAGCTACCGCACTCTACCTAGAAAAGAAACACCTCTCCAACCTCAAGATTGTACTTATCGCTGATAAGCCTCATTTTGAGTACCACGCTGCGCTCTACCGATTGGTAACGGGGAGCTCCCCACTTGAGGTGTGTATTCCACTGCGTGAAATTTTTCTAGGGAAAAATGTTGAAGTAGTGGAGGATTATGTGGTGGAACTCAGTCAAGACAAAAAAATGGTGTTTGGTGCGTCTGGTTCTCGCTATGCGTACGACTACCTAGTGCTCGGACTCGGGAGTGAAACAAACTACTTTAATATTCCCGGGCTGAAAGAGTATTCGTACGGAATGAAGTCAATCGGTGAGGCCCTTCGACTGAAACAGCACATCACCGAGACGTTACTTACGTGTAAAATTGATTTTACCAATAAAGTAGAACAAATCTGCGACGCGAATTTTGTCGTCATTGGTGCAGGTGCAACCGGCGTTGAGATGGCGGGGGCCCTCATTGTCTATGCACGTGAAATTGCAAGAGCATATGGAATTGACCCGTCACTCGTCTCAGTTGAGCTCATCGAAGGGGGGCCCAAGATTTTGCCATTACTTCCAAAAGAATTCACCGACCGCATAGAGCACCACTTACGGGGTTTGGGAATTAATATTTTTCTCAACCGCACGATTGAGCGCGAAGAGTGTGAGGAGGTTTTTATGAAAGACATGAAGATGAAAGCGCGCACCGTTATTTGGACTGCGGGTGTCCGTGCAAATATGAATTACGAATCCTGGAAGCTTCCCATCGACAAGCGAGGAAAAGTCGAAGTAGATGAGCACTTGCGACTAAAGGGCGATGCATCCGTTTTTATTATTGGTGATGGTGCTGCAACAGAGTACTCTGGCTGGGCACAGACGGCAATGTATGACGGAAAGCACGTTGGGGAAGTTATAGCTCGGACACTTTCAGGAAGTTCACGAAGCAGAGGAAGCTCAGGAAGTGTTGTTCTTCCCAAATATGCTCCCACTATGCCAGTAAACGCAATTCCTGCTGGGCCTGAGTGGGCGGGCGTGCTTGTTGGCAAACTAAAGTTTTACGGAAGGCTCGGTTGGTGGATTCGCCGTTTCCTTGATTTCCGCATATTTTGGGAAATACTCCCACTGCAAAAAGCATGGTTGGCATTTAAAAATGGTTCAAGTATTTGTGACACGTGTAGTATTTGCTCGGTCGAAATGCCCCACGCACATGGCAAATAATTAGTTTTTTGATGAAGTAAAATAGCAGATAGCCCTCACGGAGCGTAGTGACTGGTATAAGGTTATTTACCCTGAACTCACGGAGATTTTAGCAACATATGAGGTTTCCGACCTTGCAACTCGTAAAGCTTCGCGCAACGCCGTTTATGGCTTTATAGAGGCACTCTTGGGGGATGGGAGGGTCGTGCTTGGCACAGCGGGGAAGGAATGGGACAGCGAACGGAAGCCGATTGATACTGTGGTTATCCACCACACAAAAGTGGAAAGTGCGATCACTTGGCCACGACTAGATGCGATGCACCTCCTGCGTCTCTATGCAGGGTCCTACTTTGCTCCGTCGACAGAAAAAGAAATACAGGGACAGCCCGTGTGGTCAAATCACTTATAAAAATGTAGATATGGGCCGGTTCATCCTGCATCGTGAAGCAAATCCAAAAACCACATGCCCTGGAGAGTTGTTCTCACCCAGCCCTCAAATTCTTGGTGGTATTGACAAAATTGTATACTTCTGATATATTTTTTATGCAAGGTTCGCAATACTTGCGCTTTTTTTCATCACACAAGATTTTAGCATAGGCACTTGCGACTGATCTGGCAGTTTCCAGAATTGTCCTTTGAATAGGGGAGAATCATGGATACTGTTCAACGCAGTGCAGTTTTTTCCATTGTGAAAACGGTCAAGCTTGCCGTGACCTTGGGTCAGCAATCAACCGGGGTTGATGAGCCGCTTGTGCATGGTCGATTGTACCTTGTGGACGTCGTGCATCAGACGAGTCCAGGAGCAACAACATCTGAACAGAGGATGGCGTTCTTGATTGAACGGCAGGCCATCCTTGCTGGAGCACAAGGGATTTGGGAAGTGTCCCAAAAGTGTTGGCTGGAACTACCCAAGGGATTTGGGTATGAATCGTTCTGCAAAAATGGAGCATCGATGAATGTGCTCCCGCACATCTATTGCTATTTACCAAGCAAGAGCCAGAGTGTGACTTATGGTTTTGGTCAGTCACCACCACAAGATGAAGGCCGTTTTGATTTAAGCTCAACTGAGCATAATCGGCCACATTATTGTGTTGATGGATTCCTGTGCTTCCGTGAAGCTACATAGTAAACTGAACAGAGAAAGCATTTCTCACTTCAGTGAGATAAAAGCCCCTAGAAGGGGCTTCCTTTTGTCATTTTTATCTAATTTTGCATATTGAGCTCAACACAAACAAGGTAATCGAAACGCTTTCTTGAATTTAAGTATGGCGGGCGGAAAAAATCGGAAAGGAAGTGCCCGTGGGGCGATAGGGGAGTCGGTCACGAGTCACTAGACTTGCTCCCCAATAACACCCACCCGTTAAAAAACACACTCCTCGGTGTGTTTTTTAAGTCCCGTAGCTCAAGTGATAGTTCCACAATCCCGC
>JAYSSO010000002.1:0-15859 GCA_043720495.1 Candidatus Lloydbacteria bacterium
TGCCGTTTTTTAACCATGATAGTTAATTTCTAGCAGTTCTATGGCTTAGCCACAAGGTAGAAGGGTCAGATTAAGACTCGATTTATGTATATTATGCCACCTTTTTAAACGATCCATCGAGCGCGTTTGTGGTGTTCGGAATATGCAGTGCAGGATATCGCAAGAACGTGAAAAGAAAGGGCAGATGCATGCGCACACTATCGCGCGTCTGTCGGATACGTTTGTGTGTCCAATGCCACTTGCCGGTAACGGGATCAACGGTTCTCTCTTTTAAAAAATCATCCCACGTACGACAAAAGAATCTGAAAGCATCAGTGAATGATTCCTCGTCATTGGTGGGGAGCGTACGGATGAGTGCGAGAAGCTCCCGCCCTGCCACGAGGTTTGGGTGCAGTGTGGTGTACCGAATCACTATCTGCTCCATGTGAAAGTGGCACATCTGGATAGGAATGCCCGGAAAGAGCCATGGTGAGCCCACAAAGCGGCCATCACTCACAATGGCGACAAAGACGAACCCTCGTGCGATACAGTCTACATACGCCGCTTGATACGCTGATGTTGTCTCGGAATGAATCTCTTGTGCATACACCGTCTCTTTGTTGTTGGGGTCACGAATGGCGAGTATCCACGATAATCCTGCGCGTGTCGCATCGATGACGGCGACCATATTTCGTGGAGCGGGAAGATGTGGAGGAAGTATGTATGCATCAAGGCGAGTGCGTACGGTCTTCTCGCTTAAGTGAAAACGTTTCGCGAGTACGGGGACCGTCGCATGTTCAAAAGCAAATGTGCCCCACAATGTCTCAGGAGATACGGATGTATCATGGATGAATTGCACTCCACAGTCGCGACAGCGATAGCGCTGCGTGCCTCTAAATGTCCCATTTTTCTTTGTTTTCAACGAGCCGCACGAACATTTTTTTTGAAATCATGACCTTGTTTATTAAAACTACGTTTGTATAGAGCCACTATATCCTAAAAGAGCATCACTTTTTACCATTAAGCCGAAAAAAGTTTGTTCTTTCAACTCGAAAGTAAGTTGCCAGATTTCTTTCTTGTTCAGTTGGGATTTGAAAAAGCTCCTGAAAACATTACCAGTCTTCCGACGAACAAAAGTTCTGTAATTGGCTTCAGGCATCCCGCTACAGGAGTTGTGTGTGTGAATTATTGAAGACACACAGTCTGAATTCCTGGCGTATCACATCGCTCGCTTAGCGCTTTAAGTGCATATTCAACACAAACAAGCTAAAAATCTATCCACTACGCTACCAAATTTCAAGAAACGGCTAAACAGTAACGGTTGATTAGTCGCAGTCTTCAGTTCTCTGTTAGCGTACATTGCTTATAGAATTTTTGACCGTGTCGTGCTTGCTTTTGAGTACGTTCGAAAGGCGATTGAGGGCTCGGGAAATACGAGTCACTGTTTTACCCAACTCACCGGTGGACACACTACCCTCGAGAGTTGCGGTGAGTTCAAGCGTAACTGCACTTTTGATTTGATCCTCGTTCACATCATCGTTCACGAAAATGCTCCACCACGGCAAATCTACAATTACGGTGTCATCCGTGGGCATAGTATCATCATGCTTGATAACAATTCGTGACTCCATCTCAATGGGGATGAACCAAAACAATTTGCCTTTCCCGATTGCATCAACCTCAATCAGCGACTTGTCGATTTTCACTTTTGTAATTTGTAAACTCTCGATAGTTACGGCTTCTGCGTATAAACGCAAATCTCCCGAGCTTTTCACGAGCTCCGGTTGTCCCGCGATAACTTCCTTTTTCTCGACGTCCCAGCCACGCACCGTCACCTTTCTGTTTTCCGAAATATCCTCATCCATACTAGGCACACCGTCGTTGTCGGCATCTTCATCGAACTGAATGTTGAACTGATCAAAATCAGGGTCACCTGTCATGGGAGGGGTCACGGGTGCTTTGCCTGTTAGGACATCTGGATACCCATCACGGTCAGGATCAGAAATGGGACTCGTGGACTTCGGAGTTATTTTTAAATCAAAATCAGGGTCACCAGTTGTAGGTCTTACAATAGAAGGCGATGGTGCAACCGTTTTGTCGGGGGACTGATGGAGAGGATTCAACACTTCAGTATTCTTGACGTCATAGAGGGGATTCACCACACTCGTGGTGGGGGTTGGGGTTGGGGTTGGTGGGCTCACTTTTATAAGATCAAAATCAGGGTCACCAACACCAATCTTTACTCGCTGTACGGGGGTTACGAGACCAATTGCATCCGTGACCTGAAGATCGAACACATACGTACCTGCCTGCGCCGGAACGACCGACAGTTTCACGAGAGTTGCATCAGGGAGCGCCACTTTCGGTCCCTCAACTTGCACCCAAAGAAATTTCTGGATGACTCCATCGTCCTGACTTTTTGTGCCATCGAGAATAAAAGGTTTGCCGACTACTCCGCTTATGGATAACGTGATTCCCTGTGGGGTACTTACAACCGAACTTACAGGAACTGCCATTTTCACCGCGGAATCTGCGGTGTATGCAAAACTGATTTGTGCAAATCCAAGAAGTCCCGCATAGAGTGTAATAAAAAGATATTTCATGACAACAAGATTATTAAATCTACTGGTAAATTTGTGACTCTTCCGCGCACTTAACGCTTTGTACATGCAGGACCACCCGGCAGTCCACATACCATGATTACTCCCGTGGGTTTCTTTGGGGTAGTCGGTGCGGGGGTACTAGTGTTTACATTTGCACTGCCTGTGACCCCAGTAGTGACCCCTTCTTCGACACGTGCTACACAGTTCACATGCGGGTTAGTGGGAGCCAAAACCCACCCCAGCCGAGGGTCTCGCTCGACGCGTGGCTTGTTGCTTACCGAATCAACCGTAGTGAGCTGAAGCGTATAGGTGAACCATGCACCTCCCATTACAGATGGGCTGTCCTCTCCCTCCTTTTGGCACGTATATGTAGTCGCCAAACGATAAGCTTCGGTCACCGCAAGATTCGCGGGCTCGCGCACCACTTCGGCTGGTACCATGTTTCCGCTCGTGCGGATAATGTGCGGACTGCGATAATGATTGTTCATATTCCATCTCGTACCATTTCCAATTTCGAGAGTAACGCGTACGGTATAGTTCGGGTCGAGCCGGCTCGGATGATTCACATATTCCCACTTTCCCGGAGTAATAAGTAGTGTGTGCACAAACGACTCACCAATCGATTTTGTAAGTTTGCCCACCGGCTCCGTGGTGGCCACGAACATGTGCGGCTCGGGGTTGGAAACGAATATAGTAAAGTGGCTCAGTTCACCCGAAATAGTCATCGTCTTTTCAGCTTCATCAACTTGTGCGTCGGTGATGTCGAGGCTCACCACACTACTCCCGTCGTCTGCCTGAGTGAGAAATATAGGTGCATATGATTTTGTTGCATCGTATGGATAGGTGACCACAATAGTCGCAGGCTTTGAGAAAGTGAGACCGTTGGGCTCAAGTTTATACACCTTCGCATTCTCAGTAGGCTGACTACTTTCAGCAAAGAATTCGGTATTAGGAATGGCCGTCATTGTTATATCTGCCAGCGTTCCACCTGAGAGCACGGCATCGTGGGGAATATGGAGTTCAGCTGTGCTGTCGTCAGATCGGACAACATGCGGAGTTTTTACTTCATTTTTCGTATAAAAATATGCAACGATAATGATAAATAGGAATAATATGGCGAGGACAATCGGAGTGTGCTTCATCTGAGTATAGTATCTGTCTCCTGCGAATAATTCAATAGGTTGCCCTCAGTAGGAGAAATACTCAATCAGTCTTTGTTGCGCTGGAAAATTCCCCCAAACGTAATAGAATGAAAAGATTAATATTATCTATATTTAATGTATGGAAAAAAGAAAAGTAGCCGACTGCAGGAAGTTCCCAAGTGAAAAGAATTGCACACTGACGATCAGCGGAACCGAAGCGGAGGTGCTTTCGGCCGCAGTAATGCATGCAATAAAGGACCATGGGCACCAAGACACGCCCGAGTTACGTGAGGGCGTGCGCGCAATGCTTACCGACGAATAGCGCCGACACGAGTTTCACTCTATTGAGGTTTGAAGTCCATTCATTCTCGCGCCAAATCCAAAAAACGCCTCAACAGCAACCCCTAATTAGTGCGGTTACATGGACAGTGGAGCACCGCTAAGGTAAAACTATTTGCCGATTTGCCAAATTACGTATTATATGGGACTATGTGCGCAGAAAGTTTTTTCGTTTTCACTTTTTATCAACTTATTAACAGCCGTAAAGGTACAGGAGACAGCATGACTCAAATCATTTTCAAAGAAGACGCTCGCAAAGCCTACCTCCATCAGTCGGGTGGGGTAAACTGGGATGCCGTAGAACAAAAGCTCCAGGAACTCAAAGACATTAAAATGTCGCTTGCAAATAAGCATTTCACAGCAGGAGTTCGCGCGTGGGCCGAGAGCCTCGATATTGAAGAACAACAGCGTCTTCTTGATGTGAAGCTTGGTGGGCTTTCGAACGATGATGCCTCTGTGGGTGTCTATGCAACTCGTCCGGAAGACTACGAGCGTTTTGCTCCGCTCCTCGAGCCGATTATTCGTGAGTATCACGGCATCGATGGCAACGTGGTTCAAGAACACGATTGGAATATTCCGGTCGGAGAGTATCTACTCTCGAGTATCGATCCTGCGCTTACCGAGGTCTCGATGCGTGCTCGCGTCGCACGCAACGTACAAGGATGGAATCTCCCGAGCTCGATGTCGAGTGAAGAACGTCTCAAGTTTGAGTCATTCATGCAGGGAATTTTTGCTGGGCTTCCTTTTGCGGGAGAATATCGCAGTTTGACGCCCGGGCACAGCGCGGAACTTTCGGCCGAAGAAGCCGAAGCAATGCGTGTCGCGCACATGCTCTTTAACGACATGACTACCGACAATCACCTCACTGCGGGTGGCATCGCGTCTGACTGGCCTCACGGTCGAGGAATCTGGTATTCCGAAGACAAGACCAAAATGATTTGGGTCGGCGAAGAAGATCACCTGCGCATCATTTCGATCATGCATGGTGAAGACCTTGGTGTTGTCGATCAGTCACTCTCCGAACTGCTTCAGGCAATGGAAAACGCGGGTGTTGATTTCGCTCGTCATGATGTGTATGGCATGATCACCACGTGCCCCACCAACATGGGTACGGGCAAACGCCAGTCCATTCTCGGGAATTTCCCAAACCTTTCTCGCAAGGGGACTGATGAGGGCAATCTCAAAAAGATTGCTCGAGAATTCGGACTTCAGGCGCGAGGACTTTCTGGCGAACATTCCCAAATGGATGAACGCGGTACCGCGGACATCTCCCCCATGGCGCGTTTCGGTGTTACCGAAGCGGAAGTGACCAGGCGGCTGTTTGAAGGATTGAGTGCGCTCTATAAAAAAGAAAAAGACGCAGTATAGTGCAAGAAACCGGAGTTTAAACTCCGGTTTTTCTTTTGGTAATCTCATGTATTTCTTCACTACTCCCGAATTGTCCGGGAGTCGATTTTGGTACAATAAGTATTGTAAAAAAATAACTTACAGAGGATAACGATGGTCGGCTCGAGATTGCTATCTGTTATACAAAGAAGATCCTCTCTATCATCCAAAAGAGGGCAAGCATACTGATTACGACGGCAAACAGTTTGATAACTTTGGGGTACCAAGCCTTCTTTCGGATAAAAAGTATAAGCGGGACCGCAAGCATAATAATGATAATCTGCCCGACTTCAATGCCGACATTGAACGCAAAGAGCGATGAAAGAAACTTGTCTCTCGGGACAGCCACTTCTTGAAGCAGTCCGGCAAAGCCAAATCCATGAAACAGACCAAAGAAAAAAACGATGGCAATCTTTGCTTTGTTATTTTTTATTATGCCGCTGCCACCAAAGAACACGGTAATGATTGCCATAAACACAATTGAAAGAGCAATCAACGGTTCGGCTATACTAGGGGAAAGCGTAAAGATGCCCGTTCCTGCAATCAGGAGAGTGAGTGTGTGAGCGACTGTAAAAGTAGTGGTGAGCTTAACGAGCTCCCATATTGAGACAAAGACAAGAAGCATCGAAAGTACGAAAAGAATGTGATCTGCTCCCGACAATATGTGCTCTACCCCTAGTTTGATGAAATCCCAAGTATTATCGAAGACACTGGTGTTTTGATTCCTCACCATTTTGATGACGCTCTCTTTGTCAGAAAACTTTTTTGCAATATCCGGATCGAGGGTGCGAGCGTATGTTTGGATGTCCTCCGGAGTTGCCTCGGGGTGTGTGCGCAAATATTCAACGATCTGCTTAGGAAGGAGTTCGTGAGCGAAGGCAATGACCGGTACACTCATCAGAGAGAGTATAAGCGTGAATGCACATATGAATTTTTTCACCATAGCGTGAGTTCATCACTACCACTGTTAATTTACTGAGTAAAACAGAGATGGATGAGAATCAAGTGAAGTTACTTTACGCAGGAGCTCCTCAGCTTTTTCCAATTCTCCCAGTTTCTGACTAATCATAGCCGCATGAAACACGATTTGCGGATCGTGTTCGCCTAAGCGAACTGCCTCATTTATGAATATCTTTGCTTCTGTATATTTACCGTTCTTATAGAGTGCCCACGCGAGTGCATCAGCCCCATAGATTGTGGGTCTTTTTTTGTAGGCTCTCACGGCTTTTACCAGTGCAATCCATGGGTCTCCATGGTCAGACAAAAAAAGTGAGTACTCGAGGTCAATATCGACCCCGCTCACAGCAGAAGTATCAAATGCTAGCTCTGCGAGTACAAAGTATTGTTTTGCCCGCGCCTCATCTCCAACTGCACTATAAACTTTTCCGAGATCTATTGCGTATGTTGCAACAGGAAGCGTTTCAAATGCTTTTTCAAAAAAGTCCTTCGCTTTTTCCTGGTCACCCTTGGCCCATGCGATCCGCCCGAGTCCTTCAAGTGCAGGTGCGTAATTTGCCGTTTGCTCCAGGGCCTTAAAATATTCGTGCTGTGCTTTCTCTAGATCACTGCGTGCCCATAGCTTCCCAGACTCTACATGTGCCCATGCGACATTCTCTTTGTGGGCACTTCCGGCATCCACCGCGCGCGAGAGAGCTTCGATTGCCCCCTCTGTGTCTCCATGAATTTCCCGCACATAGGCGATACGTGTGAAAGAGCTAAAATTGGGTTTTTTGTCGACCATACCCTGTAGTGTGACGATTGCATCCTCGTATTTTCCAAGTTCAATCTCCGAATCAACCTTAATCCCATAGTAACTCGAGACCGTGGGGTTTTTTGTGATTGCCCGTTTAATCCATTCATATCCTCGCGCGGGGTCATGTCTCCCATTTGCCACCATTGCCTTTACTGCATCAATATCTGCATCAACGAGGTTTGCAGTCTCGGCTTTTGCGAGGAGTTCGTCGATTTTTGTGTAGTAGGATGCATCTCCGGTTTCTCGTACTTTTTGTAAGTACACATACGCAAGTTCTATGTAATTTTTTAGTTCGGACGGGTTGTCTGTGATTGCAACACCGAGGCGAGCTATCTCGGCATCGAGCTCCGAGAATACAAATGGTGTTTCTTCTGCATTTGTACTTTGCCACACGATAAATGCAAAACTCGCCCCGAGGACAAGGAGAGCAATTACAGCATATCCGAGCGCCGTCTTTCTAATTGATGGAGTATAAGTCATGGAAATTGAATTATGTTCAGTATGATGTACAAAAAGTGAGGGCTCCCACTTTTTGTACATCTTACAAAGGCTAATTCATGTGTGGTCTACTTTCGTATCCACTCCAAGGTAGCGCAAGGTAAGGGAATGATGTACGGAACGATGCATCATTTGCATCCACACCATCGCCCAACTGTACTCCGATTGGATCAGCCATAAATTCTGGGTGAAACAGTGGGTACGCAGCTCCTGCGACAGCGCGCATGGAAATATCCGTTACGTCATCGGCGAGACGACGTCCATTTGGATATCCCTGATTGTCACCTCCGAGTACACCAAGCTTATTTGGTGTTGCCGACACAGCGACTCCAACGTTCAAGCGAAGTTCTTCAGCAGGTACGACATTCGCAGGCATTGTGAGGCCAGTGATTCCCGTGAGGAAAATAGCAATAAGGTCGTCACGTTGTGATGCTGTGCCAAATGCTCCTTGTGGAGGAACTTGAAGGCCATACAGTGCATTGAAGAGCATGCTGAGTTCTGGATTTGCGACATACTCTGCAAACTGTGCGTCATCGTTTGGAGTAGACTCATTCCATACATCCTTGTCTTTAAGAGGTATTACTACTTCATTGACGAGTGGTGCTCCAAGACGAGACACTTGTACCCAAGGCGCATCCTTGTCTTTCATGTGCTTGTTCTTAAGCACTGACATTGATTGTCGAGAGGATGTGGTCCAAAAACCGATCACTGCATTTGGGCTTGTTGCTCCATGGGGCATCATGCCGTCTGAGGTAAGGTCGGTAATAGGAATCTGAAGCGCAAGTGATAGGACGTTGTATCCCTTCAGTGTGTCGACTCCACCTCCGGCATTGCCAGGAAGTTGTCGAATGGTAAGGAGATCAAAGAGACTCCCGAGGTCAACAAAGAATGGGTCATCGCTCTGTCCGGCAAACACCTTCACATCACTTGGAAGGTCAATCACTGCCTCGGCCTGAAGTGCCGCATAGTCAGGAGTTGACTTGGGTCCGATATTTGATGGAGGTACGGGAAGGTATTCTCCCAAGATTGTTTCTTCCTGGCCTGAAATTCTTGAAAGCGTATAGTACTGTCGGGAATTATAATCCTCGTCCCAGATTGAAGTGATTGGTCCGGTATTATAGAGGAAGGTTCTCATGTTCCGAGTATCTGAAGTGAATTTAAATCGGTAGATAATATCGGCCTCAGCATCACCGTTGTTGTCGATGTTTATGTCATAGCGGACGTTGTCATCGAAGGCATAGAAGTTAGGACCTCCTGCCGGTTCTTGAAACGGTAAATAGTTGGCAATGACAGAAACAGAGTGTGGCGCCTCAGGACTTCTAAACGCATAGAGGTCGGTTGCGTCAGCACGCGGATCTCCTGCGATAAGTGGAGCCTCTCTATGGCTTGACGCGAGCCCAAGGCTCGAAGCGCTGAGTCCAAGCGACAACACTAAAAGTACGGCGATTAATGGTGTTTTTTGCATACGATATGAGATTAATGGTTAAATCTTCCTGTCTCGAGAGGTGCGAATCGAATAATTAAATTCGCATGCGCCTCGGAGATGTCGGAGCCCGTATTTAGCTAACTATTTAAGTAGTAAGAGCAAATTTTATCATTGCGAGATTAAGGTAGGGTGAATTAATTTCCAAAATAATCCACGGTATAATTTGGCATTTGTTGTGAAAAAAATTCATCTATACATCATGCAGTAGTGATAAATTTAAGGTTTATCCGCATATATATATATATATATATATATATAAAGTATGGTCCACAAAACTCCCAAAATTCAAAGTTTAGCCCGACTACTCATTGTTGCGTGTCTATTTGGATATGGCACAACAAGTGTATTTGCGCAATCCGGAACTTCAAGCATTGCTAAGGTGGGCGTGTCATACGTTCCCCTCGTCGGGATTACCTTAGTGCCCAAGCCGTTCTCCCTACCCAAAGGACCGGGGGAGGTCGTTTACCAGTATGCAGTAAAAAATTTTTTAAGAGAGGCACCGCTCACCGACATTTATGTTGTTGATGACACATGCGACGAGGTCAAATTTGTTGAAGGTGATGACAATAAAGACCTCAAACTTGATTTTAGTGAAACATGGCGATACACCTGCACAACAAAAATTTCGTCAACCACTCAAAGCACCGCCACTGTTGTGGCCGCTAGTGAAGGCAAAGTAGCAACCCACGATGCATATGCGACGGTAGTTGTCGGCACAGATTTAACTGCACCACTTATTAGTGTCATCAATATCACGAAAATTGCCTACCCCCTATCGCTGCCCGCAACAGGCGGGGTTGTTACATTTACATACAAAGTGAACAATCCTGGCACAGTACCCTTGGGTAATGTAGTCGTGAGTGACAAAAAATGCCAGGCCCTGTCCAACAAACTTGGAGACAGGAACAACAACAATTTGTTGGATGTGAATGAGGTATGGATTTATACCTGCAAGGCAGTATTAACAAAAACAACCATAAACACCGTGAGCGTAAGCGCCGTGGCCAATGGAATGAAGGCGACAAGTCAAGCGACCATCGAGGTCAAGGTGCTTATTCCCGGCGAGGAAGTAGGGGAGTCAGACACACCACCATTACTGGAGGAAACAACAAAATCACCCGACGACAAAATGTTAATTTGGGCAGTCTTCGGCAGTATTTTGGTCATAATTTCGGTTTGCTACGTCATTATTCGCAATGCACAGAAAAAGAAATCAAACCAACAACATGAATAAAAAGAATATTATTTTTATTACATTGATTTGTGTTGTTGCGACCATGAGTGTTGCATGGTTCGTAGTAGCCTTAGGAGGAGCACAAAAAAGCGTGGGAGTAATCGACGAGATTACCTTAGCTCCACTGCCGTCGGAGGCGCTGGCCCTCATTTGGGTTGCGGAGCATGAGGGTTTCTTTGCCAAGAACGACTTACGAGTAAATATTGCACCACCGAGAAGTGTGCATGAAATAGTGAGTGCCTTGCAGGCAGGAACTGTAGATGTTGGCACAATGGGAGAGTACGCGTTCACGAGGAGTGATTTTGAAAAAAACAATCTACTCGCTTTCGGCGCGATTGACACGGCGGACACAATTCAACTCACGGCAAGGAAGGACAGCGGGATTGCACAAATAGTAGATCTCAAGCAGAAAACAATTGGAGTTGAGTTGAGAACGGGACCTGAGTTTTTTCTCGCGTCTTTTGTGTCAAAAAATAATTTAACAGAGTCTGGCATAAAAATAGTTGATTTGAAATCTGACAACGCTGTAGATGCGATTATCAAACATAAGGTTGATGCAGTAATGACCTTTGGGCGCACAGCTCTCGAAATCAAAAAAAACTTAGGTGACAATGTTGTTGTGTGGCCAGGACAGTCCGGACAACCATACTATGCTGTTCTTGTGAGCAAGAGCGATTTTATTGCCTCACATAAGACGGCGATTGATAAACTTTTACGCTCACTCTTGGAAGCAGAAGAGTTTATACAGAGTGACCCAGCAGCGTCTCAGCTCATCGTGGCAAAGCGTTTAGGGTATGAAGTCACCTTTGTGAATCAAATATGGCTCGGCCACAACTTCGAACTGACGCTACAGGCCAACATGCTCACACTCATGGATGATGAATATCGGTGGGCAACACAAAACGGCCTTACAGAAAACACCGAAATTCCCAAATATAGCAATTTTATACATCTTGAAGCACTTGAAAAGATAAAACCCGATGCTGTATCGATAATTCGGCAAAGTGCAACACAATGAAAAAAAATAAGCTCACATTCGGAATAGTCTTTGTTGCACTTGCTGCCATCACAGGCATCGGAGCTTCTTTTCTGATTAACAGCGAGTCGAACCCAAGTACCAAGGTTGTTGCGGTAGCCGACAATCTTTTTGGTTGGAAATATAATGTAGGTAAATACCCCGTAGCTGCCTTTCCACTCACTGGGTCAGGGCGTCTTGCATATTCCAGCACAAGAGACCCAGGAGGTATACCCGATGGGCTCCCTGCACGGCTTAAAATTCCGATTATTGGAGTTGACTCCGCAGTAGAAGATGCATTTATGACTCCTGAGGGGAGAATGGATGTACCAGCAGGTTCGACAAACGTTGCGTGGTTCGCCCTCGGCCCACCTCCTGGAGAGGTGGGTAGTGCGGTTATTGGAGGGCATTTTGGTGAGCGCAATGGCGTACCATTTGTTTTTTACAATCTCGATAAACTGAGTATTGGGGACAAAATATTTGTACTTAATGACAAAGACGAAACACTTCAATTTGTTGTGCGATCGATTAAGCTATTCGACCGTCAAGCTGATGCAACTGAGGTATTTACTTCTGATGACGGAATTGCGCACCTCAACCTTATTACCTGCGAAGGAGTTTGGAACGAGATTAATGGTTTTTATCCGCAACGTCGAGTGGTATTTACCGACCTGGTGCCACAGTCGGCCACTCAGTCTTTAACTTCCACCTTTGACCGCGTACTGAGTGAGGGGCAGGAAGGAGCTGACGTAGCGGTTTTGCAAGAGCTACTTGAGCAAAAGGGGATTCTCAAACTTCCAACGGGAACGGAAAAGGGATACTTTGACAAGGTGACACACAACGCAGTTGCACGCTATCAAACGAGTGTCGGTCTCCCAGCAAGTGGTGTGTTTGGTGCGATAACACTCGAAAAGCTTGTCGCAGAGAAAGAAAGTGAGCGTAGCCCAGATATGTGGAATGACACAAACCCATTACCGGTAGCTAAGAAAAACGCCACAGAAGCCACTTTTACCAAAAGATACATTGCCGCGATAAAAAACTTGTTTGCCACACCCACCGACACACTTATCACCGTATCTTTGCTCCTAACAATCTTCTTTGTTTTTTTTGCAATTCTTTACGCCACATTGCCGTCACGCTCATGGCTCCGAGGATGGTGTTCGCCACTCTGGTCTCATGAGAAAAAACAAAATGAACAAAAAAATATTGATAGCTAATATACATTTATGATGCAGATACGAACGATTTATATTGCTACGGGGTTGATCTGGTTGGTTTACATATACATCATATTTACCAGTTCTCCGCTTGAGAGCGCAAAACACCTCAGCATCTATGTGGTTATTGCCCTGCGGGCATCAATCGCTATTCTCTATTTACTGATTTGGATTGCAGGAGTTTTTGCGTGGTCACACATAAAGCAGTATGCGGAAATCGTAGCGAGTTCTCGAGAGGGTCCTGCCCTTAGTGCTATTGCAAATGGCCTCTTTGTGTTGGTTGTGGGCTTGGTGATGACAAGCTTCGTCGGGGCTATACGTTCGTACTTTGATAACAGCCCAGAAATAGTCTTACTCGCGACGATTGTGCTCAATTACCTGCTTGTACTTACGGCACTCATTGGGTGTTGGTTTTTGCATGTAGGGGCACGCTTACTCTACAACCAAGTAGAGCACCGGTGGCTAACAACACGGAACTATGTAGTTGGACTGCTTCCTGTTGTATTCCTTTCGATTACCTATGTACTTTTCATTTTTACAAACCCACACCGACAGATGCCCGTGGCGTACAACATTCCCGCATCATTTTATCTTTCAGATATGCTTATTGTTTTTACATTTGTTATTCCGACTATCATTGGATGGGTTTTCGCGGTGCTTTCGGTGATGCATCTCGTCGTATATGTAAAAAACGTTAAAGAGCACATGTATAAAGAAGTGTTTGGAAAATTCATGTACGGGATTGCAAGCCTTATCGTCGGGTCTATCGTGGTGCAAGTCCTTATATCACTCGGCGGCTCTCGCTTTTCTGGAATGAGTATTATTTTTATTATTTTGCTTCTCTATGCATTTATCGTGCTCCAATTGATTGGTTATGGCCTTATTGCGCTCGGCGCGAAAGAACTTCACGAAATTAAGAAAGCTCGGTAGCACTATTTCATTTTTGTATTTCTCACATTTTCCATAACGGTACTACACTAAAAAACAGATCAGTTGAGGGCTGTTTTTTTGATACCCACTTTTTTATTTTTTTCAGTATTTCATCACTTTTTCTTTCACATCAAAATCATCGAAACAGCGTAAAATACGGGCTTAATCGTTAAGGGTAGTTTAGCAAAGTAATTTATTAGACTTAATTAACTATCGATTATGCATAAAAAGATATTGAAACGTTTTTTGGTGGTGAGCGGTGTGGTCGCACTACTTTTTGTGATTCCAGGTATTGGTACCGCACAAGTAAGCGCAACAACTTCCATGCACATGAATGGGACAACTACTCATACAGACATGCACGGCACCACAACGGTGATGGTGATGAAGCATCTCTGTAATGCAAACATCAAAAACATGAGTGACTTCGTTGCGCTTGAGACTGGAAGGACGCCGGTCGGTGCGCTTGCAAACACTGTCCTCAATTGTCCAGCAACGGGACTCGTGGGCGATATGGCCGTCGCAGGCACAGTATCAGCACCTCGTGAGCCATTTGGGTTTGCAATAAGTGGTAACGGTATTTCTACGAAAACACTTACCGATGCAACATTTATGCCCAAAAAGGTATGTGAGTCTGATATCAGCATTGATGTAAATAGTGATGGAACAACGTCACCTACTACATGTCTTGATATCTCTCACTATAGCTTCCCACTTGCATCAACAACAAATGGAGACTATGTGGTGACCGAAACAACCTATCCTGCAAATAGACATCTCGGAGCTGTGCGTTTCACGCCCAACGAAATGTCTATGAACAACGATAGCGCTTCGCTACAGTCACTCGACCTTGCAGGAGGAAAGATCTATCTCCGCACTATGGGGGATACTGACCGCTCTGTCATGCTCCACGTCTACAACTTCATGCATCAGACAGGTGGCGGTACAGGTACAACAACACCACCCGTAGGAACAACAACACCACCGCATCATGATGATGACGACGACGACGAAGATGATGATGACAATCGTGTCTGTCATGGACACGACATGTACGGCAAGATGGTGTATGTGACTCCCGGACAAAATCATGGACATGATAAACATGGCAATGATGTTCAAATGAATCATTGTACACAGGACCACATGGGTGGGGGAATGAATAATTCACACCTTGAAAAGATTCAAAAATTACAACAGAGAATCTCACTCATTCAAGTGCAGATAATTAGACTTATTGAACAGCTTCTCGCAATTCGATAACTCGCCAGTTTGTGAATCTAAAAAACAGCCACAAGGCTGTTTTTTAGTGAACACACTCAGTGATTCTCTACTTATTATGGAACGGTGATAAATGAAGTTTGACTTGAGGTGGCAATGTTATTTGCTACGTCTCTTGATTCCACGACAATGTAATATGTCGAGCTTGTAGCGAGTCCACCCAAGTCGAGACTATGACTTGTGGGGTACGTTGTCGTAAAGACCGTGCGCGCCGTAGAGAGGTTAAGTGGTGTTGTTGTACCATAGTAGACCCGGCTGGTGGCCCCCTCATTTGTCATCCACCTGACTGCTGCACTTGAAGTCGCAGTGTTGGTTACCGTAAGCACTGATATAAGTGGCTGGGAGACATCTGCTACGGGTACGGTCACAAGCGGCACCGTTGCACTAAAACTCGTGTTTCCCGCCATGTCAGTAACGCTCACCAGTGCGTAATAACTGGTTGAAGCGAGCAATCCAGAAAGAGTTGCGGAATGACTAAGTCCATGGGTACTTCCCACCCATTTTGGTGTCGCCGTGCCAACAGGAGACATGGTTGAGAGATACAGTTTTGAAAGTGCGTGCTCGTTTGTTGTCCATGAGAGTACGGCTCCACTAGCGGTCACGTTTTGGACAGTTATTGCGGAGATTATCGGCGCCGTCGTGTCAGCAATTGGGGGAGTAGTGGTGCCTCCCTCGAGTTTCTTTGCTATTCCGGGAGGAAGTTTTTTGCAGAGGGGAAGTATGGAATCTTTTTCACCACCCTTGATTCGATTCCATCCTCGTGCAATAAGGTGCCCTGGGGGAACCGAGAGACATAAGGGTTCTGCAGATTTCCATCCGCTATTTTCGCCCGTAACAGTAGTTTCTCTTGCGATGGGGGCGCTCATGAGTAGCTGATTTAATTTTTCTCTGGTGAGTGGCCCTATGTATCCCGTTTGTGGAAGACCATGCCTCTTTTGAAAACGCTTGACTGCTTTCGCGGTAAGCTTACCGTAATAGCCAGAAACAGTCTGCTCT
>JAYSSO010000003.1:0-5545 GCA_043720495.1 Candidatus Lloydbacteria bacterium
CTGGTTCGGCCAAGGCTTCCATATCAGCAACCCCGCGGTTCTTTCCGCAAGTTAGTTCTCAGGTCCCTCAGGATTTGGTCACCGTGCCCTCTCAAGCACTCTGACCTTTGTCCTTGAATTTTTTTTCATTCGATTTCAGCCCCGTGCAAGCGGGGTTTTTTCATGCCAATCTTAGTGTTGAACGCCTCATTTGCCGGCAAATGAGGCGTTCAATTCATAACAAGCTCAAACGCCAAATGTGCAGTGCTATGGTGTGTGCAAAAACCCACAACGGAGTAGGAAATAATCGCTATGGGTCTCGTGTGGCAACACGAAAAAGAAAATATTTTGCTATACTACCCCGCATGGATATCGTTTTCCCCTTTCTCGCACTCTATGTGGTGCTTATGTATTTGACCGACAGATGGCTTGCGGCGAAACCATACAAAGGCCCTTTGAGTGACCACTTCAACGGAAAAAAGTTCTACAGCTTTGGCACACGCCCGGGAAATAAACTTGAGGAGCACAATGACTGGAAGCTATTTCTCAGGTGGATTAAGCATCGCAGTACAAGCAAGTGGAGTTATCGAGAAAATCGATTCTCTGCGAAACCCAAAGAACGCGTGCACGGAGCTGAGCTTGTCGTCACGTTTGTGAACCATGCAACTATGCTTATTCAGACAGAAGGATTGAACATACTCACCGATCCTGTTTGGAGTAAGCGCATCAGCCCGTTTTGGTTTATCGGACCCGCACGCTATCGTCCGCCGGGAATTGCCTTTCTCGACCTTCCGCCGATTGACATAGTACTGATTTCTCATAATCACTATGATCACATGGATATTTCCACGCTGAAGAAGATAAATAAAAAATGGAAGCCAAAAATTTATGTGGGACTCGGTAATGCCTCGTATCTTCATTCGCATGGAATTCGTGGTGCGGTAGATCTGGATTGGTGGGATAAAGAAGTAGTGAATGATGGCGTTGCTATTGTTTCCGCACCGGGTCAGCATTTCTCCTGTCGTGCGCTTTCGGATCGCAATAAAACACTCTGGTGTGGTTTTGTTATTGAAACTCCTCATGGGGCAATATATTTTGCGGGAGACACAGGGTACGGTCCTTTTGTACAGATGCTTCACGAGCGATACGAAACATTTCGCCTCGCTTTTCTTCCTATCGGAGCGTTTCGCCCGGAGTGGTTTATGGGCCCCGTGCACACCTCTCCCGATCAAGCGATTCAAATGCATCGTGAACTTCATGTGGGGACAACCGTTGCGATCCACTATGGCACCTTTCATCTTGCGGATGACCATCAAGACGAACCCCCCGTGCGCATCGCGCAACTCCTCGCAGCTTCTCCTGAACCGAAGCCAAACTTTGTTGTCCTCGAAAATGGCGAACCCACGACGGTGGAGTAGTACGGTAAATAATTTATATATACACAGGAGTACCCTATGTAGATTCTAAGTAGATTTTGCTGCGGCGCTCGTACCTGCGACCCAGCCGGTGGTCCAGCACAGTTGGAGGCTATACCCACCTGAGGGACGGTCGATATCGAGGACGTCACCGACAACATAGCACCCAGGAAGTTTTTTTGACTCCATGGTGCGCACATCCACATCAGTGAGCTGAAGACCTCCACTCGTGACAACGGCCTTGTCTTTTCCCATGAGTTCCGTTGGGGTGATCGTCATTGCTTTTAGCCATGTGCACAGATTGATGCGTTCTTCACGCTTCAGGGAATTGACTTCCTCCCCACCTCGGAGTGCATTTTGAGCTATCGCGATGTCAACGAGCGACGCTGGGAGAAATTCCTTGAGCACGTTTTTTATTTTCTTATTAAGATTTTTTTGGAGTAAGACTTGCAGTCTCCTGTCAAGTGCACCGGCATCTTCCTTGGGGAATATATCTAGAGCAAGTGTTACCACACCTTCCTTCATTGCTTCAGCAATTGATTTGCTCATATTTAGTATGGCGGGTCCGGAAAGTCCTGTGTGTGTAAAAAGTATTTTTCCTAATTTTTTTCCAAGTTTTTTGTCCATCACCCTACCGTCTACCAAAAGGGTAATTTTTGCCTCAGCAAATGCAAGACCAGAGAGTTTGTGCCCCCATGCTTCTTTCGTTTTTATGGGGACAAGCGCAGCATTACCACGGTTTATAGATGCACCAAATTTTTCGAGCCAGTGAAATCCGTCACCCGTTGAACCTGTTTCAGGGTGTGATAGCCCGCCGGTACTAATAATTATTTTTTTTGCTGTGAATGCAGTGCCTCTTTCTGTTGTCACGATGTATCCTTTGTCTTTTCCGCCCTGTCGTTCAATTCCCGTCACCGTCGTAGCAGTGTGGACCGTCACATTTCCTTCCATCATGAATTTCTGCAAGGCTTCGAGCACTGAACGGGCAGTGTCACTTTTTGGAAATGCACGTTTTTCTTCTTCTATTTTAATCTCCATTCCGTGCGACTCAAAGAAATGGAAAGTGTCCCTGACGCTAAATTGAGAAAAAGGGGAGTGTAGAAATTTCTTGTGTGCGCGATATTTCTCCAGAAGAACCGGCGTATCAAACTCTGCATTGGTCACGTTGGACCTCCCGCCACCCGAAATAAGGAGTTTTTTTCCGGTACCAGGGTTTTTTTCAAGTAAAAGCACGCGGGCACCAAGTGTCCCGGCCCTACCTGCAGCCATCATTCCCGCTGGTCCTCCTCCAACAATTATCACGTCGAATTGTGCTGGTTGGTCATTTTTCTTCATTACCCACTCATACTACATGGTGGAGAGGCGTTCACAAATGTGCACGAACATAGTAGTGGGCAATAATGAAACAAGGGGGTATAATTATATATATGCCACCAATTACACCAAATACGCAGACATCATCAGACGGACAGAATGTTATTACTGTGGACAGCGGAGTCTCTCCCGTTGCCCACGAACCATTACATGTCCCACACAAGCCCGCTTCCGAAACGACAGTTCCGAAAGCCGAGGATCTTGTTTTTGCCGATTTGATACCCCAAGACACTCCAAGTATTCCCAGCACTTCACTCTCACAACCACCCCTTGTACCACCCCCTCCGCCTGCAGTCACTCCACCCGCAGAGTTCACAGTGACTCATGTCCCCGTAGAAAGTGATGCTCCCACGAAAACTGAGGAGCACAGAGAGGAGAAGATTGCAGATGCTGTTGCTGTTTCCCCGAGTAAAACAGTAGCTTCTGTCCCGGTCATTCCTTTAGTCGAGAAAACTCCAGAAACAAGAGAGGATACGGTCCTCGAAAAAATCGCAAAAGAAGAAGCGCGTGTACGATCGCTCGAGGAGCGACGAAAACACACACAGAGTGATTCGGAGCGTCTGTTTTTGGAGCGCAAGGAATTGGAAGATGGGGTTGCGCCCCTTTTGCTTGATGAAAAACTTGCGATGGAGCAAATTGATGCGCTCGAAAAAAAGAAAAACGAAGCGTCAACGCCCAGTTTGCAACGAGAAATAGAAACAGAGCGCTGGAAAGTGGAGGAAAAGCGTCGCGCCATTGAAGATGCGAAATGGCCACTCAGCGAAAAACTTGAGGCAGTTGTTGCACAGATAAAAGAGGGAGAAAGTGCATTCAAGGAGTTGCTCGCCGAGGAGCTGGCAAGTACTAGTAGAATAGCTAAGCTTCGTACCGAGGCAAAACAACTTGATTTAAAACGGGAACTCGAATCCATCACTCGCGAAAGAGAGGCAACTGAAGCGGAGCTCGAACAGTATCGCTTGCTACTCGAGAATCTCGAATCCGAACTTCATGACACCAAAGAAAGTGACGCAGTGGCCCTCCAAGCGGAACATGTAGTTGACGCGAAAGCAGACACTGCGCGCACCCTGTATGAGGAGCGTGTACTTGCTGAGGAACGACATAAGCTCGAAAAGGAACGACAGGAGGCTGAGAAAAAAAGATGGGAAGCAGAAGATGCTATTCCTGACGTCACCCATTCCGTAGAAGAAAGCGAGGCCCGACTCCGAGCTATTAAGCAGGAAGAGGATGGCGTACTTGCACGGCTCCGGGCGCTCGATGCATAGGGGGTGAGTGACAGGACAGTTTGTACCTATTTCTATTTTTAGCTATTGTGAGAAATATATGGAAGACAATGTGTCGCTTGATGAACATAGGGCACTGGGCAAAGAACTCATTCTTGATGAACTATTTGACCTGACGCTGTATGAGCGCATGCGGACCTCTGCTGATGGTGACTTGGGGCTTCTTCTCGACGAACTTATTGTGAGAGAGCGGAGACACCTTTTGTTCTGGGAGGGGTGTTTTGGAATGAACAATCTCGCGCTCAATATGAGGCGTACACTCAAGCTCCAGATGGTACTTTTCATGGGTCGAATTTTTGGAAAACATGCCATGTACATGGTGCTTGAAGCAATTGAAGTATCGGGGATTCGTAAGTATTTGTCGCTACAGGAAAGACACAAAGGAACAAAACTTGGGATCCACATTGGCGGAATTCTTCGAGATGCATTGGTGCAAGAAGATTTGTTTGTCACGCGTTACAATACTCGTTCGATAAGTCCTGAGCGAGTGCGGAGTGTGTTTCTTGGCTTCAATGATGGTTCCGTAGAGATACTTGGTGCGGTCGCTGGATTTTTCATTGTGTTCAGTGATCCTCGTTTTGTACTTATTGCGGGGTCTACGGTGGCTGTTGCCGGGTCGATTTCGATGGCCGCAGGAGCATTCGCATCATCGAGTTCTGAAAATGAGGTTCGTGCGATCGAAGAGGACAAAGCACGATTTCTTGGTCAAACACACGAGGGAGATGAACCTCAGCACGAACAAGCACTCCCACTCGCCCTTGTTGTTGGGGCAAGCTATTTTGTTGGTGCATTTTTGCCGTTACTTCCCGTCTTATTTGGGGCAACCAATGTGCTTCCTTCAGTTCTTGTTTCCGGAATGGCTGTTTTACTTATTTCGTATATTCTCGCATTTTTGTCGGGCATGAATGCACGCCGGCGCATGACGATGAATGTGCTCACTATATGTTCCGCTGTATTGGTTTCTTCGTTTATTGGATACGTGGTACGGACGACATGGGGTGTGATTGTGTAATGATATGAATACATACGACGTACCAATACCTGACCAAACACTCATTCGTCAAATGGTTGGTGCACGCAAGCACCCCATACTGCTTTCTAGTGATGAAAACAGCGAGGTGGGGGTGAACCTGCTGCAGTGTAAAATAGCGGGAGAGAATTATTACCACCGATTTGACAACCCACCGTATATGCACGTGGCCCCAGGGTCTATTCCCGAGTTGTATGTCCGTTCGGGAATTTTGGAACGATTGTTTCGGGTCAATAAAAAGCTTGCTGGAGAGCACCTCGAGCTGTACGTGTTTGATGCGTACCGACCAATCGAGGTACAGAGTTACTTTCATGATGTGTGGGTACCCAATGTACTTCGTACCACGCACCCCGATTGGGGTGAAGAAAAAGTACTCGCAGAAGTATCCAAATATTGGGCATCCAGCTTTGCTTCAAAAAACGTGGTGAATCCACTTTCTCCTCCGCCCCATTTGACCGGCGCTGTGC
>JAYSSO010000004.1:0-5351 GCA_043720495.1 Candidatus Lloydbacteria bacterium
TCCTTCAGGTCTCCAATAAGTCGAAGTGTCTGCTGGACGTTCTGCGTAGATGTCTCTACACCCCTTTGTGCAACCTGGAGTTCAGCAATCTTTGTTTGCAACACCGCTATTTGGGCAGTGAGACTTGCCATCAGCTCGGCACTCGCTGGAGTTGTTGTTGCAATCGCAACGTTTGAGACACTTCCGTAGAGGAGCATGGATAGTACTAAAAATACGAGTTTAGTTTTCATGGTGATGAGTAAATGAATAAATAAAAATAAATACCAACTATATGAGTGCAGGCTATTTATTCTACTCTCCTCAGTAGAATAATAGATGAAGATTAATCCCACGACTGAGGAGATACTTTTGTGTAAGAAGTTCATGATTTCCTCATTCATTTTATGGTCATTTCTTTGACAATGAAGTGCAACATGCGGAGTTGTTATTTTTTGAGAAAGATTTACACTGTTCATACGTCATCAATATTGCAGGATCATGAAGAACGACCGCGAAGCAGAATTCTTAAGGTGCTACGACGACCAGGCGGACGCGCTCTTTCGGCACGTGTACCTCCGAGTGAGGGATCGCGAATCTGCAAAAGACATTGTGCAGGAGGCGTTTTGTCGGGTGTGGGAATATATGAGTGGGGGAAATGAAATTAGTAATTTGCGGGCATTTCTCTATAAAACCGCACTCAACCTGATAATCGACAGGTCACGGAAGCACACAACAGATTCGCTCGATGCACTTGCCGAGGGAGGGACAGACTTTCGCGACACGAGCCGTGACTCTAACACAGATGCGCATGCCATAGAGGAAGAGTGCCTTCACTCACTCCGCATGCTGAACGAACCGTACCGATCAACTCTACTACTGCGTTTCGTGGACGACCTCACTCCCAAAGAAATTGCCGAAATACAAAACGAAACCGAAAATGTCATCTCAGTGCGCATCAATCGAGGACTTGCAAAAATACGCACACTTCTTGGGGTTGAACTAAAAGAAAAATAATATGGACGAAAAAGAATTTCAAAAAAACATCCACAATGAAACACGTACAATAAAACTCACCGAGAGTGAGCGTGTACATCTACGAACAAATATTATGCAATTTATGGAAGGTGTAAGTGCCTCGGTAAGAAAAGAGGGTGTTGAAACGTCATCACTAGTGGCGGGAAAACCTCGCCATTTACAAGGCCTAAACAAACACCATATGATTATAGGAGCAATTATCGCACTGTTTATTGGAGGATCAACCGCATTTGCAGCGGAAGGTGCAATTCCAGGAGACACACTATATCTAGTAAAGATTCATGTGAACGAAGAAGTTCGGGATTGGATGGAAATTAGCGCTTCTGCGCAGGCCACATGGGAAGAAAAGAAAGCCTTACGTCGCATAGAGGAAGCCAAAGAGCTAAAAGCCAAAGGACAACTCAGTGCTGAAGTACGCACAGAGCTTGGTGCCCAGATTTCAGCGAACGCACATGCCGTTTCCGAGGAAGCGAAAAAACTTCACGGAGAAGGTAAAAGAGAAGAGGCCACGCAAATACACACCGAGTTTAGTAATTTTGTCCACACAGAAGCCCAGGCACTGGGAATCACGGTGAGTGGTGGAGCACAGGTGAATGAAGACACAGGTAGCACAACGACAACCAGTGACACAGAGCACGAAACGGAGATTCACCTAGAAAGTACTGACAGCATAAATGTCGACACGAGCGGAGAAAGCAATATTAATGTGAAGGGCGAATTAAAATCAGGAATCGGTCTATAAAAGAATCACCAAAAAAGTCCACGAGCGACTTTTTTGGTTTTTTAAAAGTGTTATAGCGCTATTTTTTTGACAAAAAAGATAAAATTTCCGACCAACTTTCAGTTGCGTCGAGTACATCATTGTGTGCATATCCTTGAATCAAAACAAATTTCTTGTGTTCTTGGGGTAATTGCTCAAAAAGTGACTTGCCACGCTCTATCGGAATTATCACATCCTCAGTTCCATGGATAATGAGGATTTCTTTTGCAAATGAGGCGTTACGGATGTTGTCCAAGTCGGCTTTCAGAAGTAGTCCCGCAGGATACATCTTGTAATGTCCCTGTGCAACACGCGAGAGTGAGTCAAAAGGGGAGATGAGGATGAGTTTGCTTCCTGGGGCGAGTGCGGCGTGAGCGGAGGCGAATCCGGTCCCGATACTTCTTCCAATTACTACGGTTTCGGAATAATTCCCCTGTTTTATCCAAGTGTCTGCATGTAGGACGTCGCGCAAGATGAGTTGAACGGAGGGCTTGTGCGCTACATCCCCTGCGTAGCCAGCATATTCAACCAGAAGCACATTGTATCCCTCACGCGTCAGCCAGTGTGCCAGAAATGTTGAATCGCAGGCACTTTCTCCGTTTCCATGATACAGCACTGCGAGCCTGGTCGATGTACCTGACTCCAAATAATATGCACGTGTTCCTTCCATGGTAACAATCTGCTCTTTCGGAATGCCTGGACACGCACTCATTGACCCAATCGGGGGAAGAAAAAGATACGCATCTTGTCGAAAGTACAGGAGAAGGCCGAAGGTAATATACACAAGAAAAAATATACGGAGTAGTGCAAAACCGAATGACCGCTTTGTTTTTTCTGGAAACAGCTTCACTCGTCAATTCTACCCCGCTTCCTGAGAAACTAAAAAACCGCAACAAATGTGTTGTGTCTATTGGTGACATTTCGACTTTGTGCTAATCTAAAAAAATGAACGAAGAAAAAATACCCGGGTATGATCAAATTATTCATTTTGATACGGATATCGTAGATTCACGCAGGCAGGCAAGCCTCACGAATGGACCTCTTGACTCGGGAACTTTTGATGAATTAGTTGAGGAGGCCGAACGATTTCTTGCTGGTCGAGAAATTGAGTCTACAGAACGGATTGGTGAGCTCATGAAAGAATTGGAAAAGGTGAAGTTTGTGAATAACGATGATCGAGCAAGTGCGCTTCTTCGTGAATTCGAAAAGAAATATCGCAAAGAAGCGGTAGAGTCCTAAGTAATAAAAAAGCCACACTCAGGTAATGATAAGTTTTTGATTTATCCACCTCTGCCTTTCCCGAGAAGCTCTGCGGGAGATTGTGATACAAAACGTCTTGCAAAGAATAGTGCAATAATGAGTGTGGTGAAAAGAATGCCTCCAAAGAGGTACAGTACAGTTGGAGAAAAATAAAAATGTTTGAAATCGAACAGAAAAATATTTAGTCCGAGCATACCCACATGAGCTATGACCCCGGCGAACACCCCAGCAATGAGTACCACAGTGCTTGATTCAATCAGAAAAAGCGAAAGAAGTAGTTTCATGCGCGCTCCGAATGCGGTGAAAACGAGCATGTCGTTCGCACGCTCCCTGGCTGATAAGCCAAGCATGGCGACAATAAGTATGAGTCCAAGGACTAGCGCGGGAATAACCGTCCCTACAACTGCAGTCGAAAGTACAAGTACCACCTTGGCAACAGTTTCAAGAATTTGCGTTGTCGGTATAGATGAGATGTTGGGGTATGTTATTGCCAACTGATTCTGGATGTCGGGGATACTGCTCTCAGGTACATATGCATAACCAAAACTCGACCGAGGAATTTCTTGGAGCACATCAGGACTGAAGACGAGAAAAAAGAAAGGGAGGCCGTTTGTGGCGGCCACAGTCCGTATGGAAGTAACCGTCGCTTCAAGTGGTGTCCCTTGTGCCATGAATTGTACCTTCGTCCCGATTTTGAGTTTCGCCCGCTCAGCAAAATCTTTTTCTACAGACACCTCATTTCTCCCCATGGGGCCATGCCACACACCGCTATCGAGTTGCTCGCCATCTATAAGCTCCGTACCTCCAGTTACGTTAAACTCGCGTCGCAGCTCCCCATCTTCAGTGTCCAAGTTCGACTGGATATCGTATCCATCGCGTTTGGTAAAACGGGCACGAATAACTGAAAAATCTTTCCACGTACCTCCCATGATGGTACGCACTTCCGGAAGCTGGTCTTCCTGTATGTCTATCAAGTAGATATTAGGAGCATCCTTGCGGAATTCAGCGCCCAAATTTCGGAGTATATTTTGCTCAATTAGCGCGATTGAAAAAATGGTCGCAAGTGCAATTGTGAGCGATGCAATTGCTGTAGTCCCCACTACTCCTTGGTGTTTAAGAAAGTTAAAAATACTCCTTATGGGGAATGGCAGCGAGAACCTTATGCGGTGCCCAAGTGTGATACACGCTCGTGCGAGCACCAGGAGAAGTACAAAACTTGAAGCAATGCTGCCAACCGCGATGAGCGCAACGAGTGCTCGCTCTGTTAAGTAGTATATTCCTCCAAATAGTCCAAATAAGGTAAGGACAAGTGTGGGGAGTTCTTTTATAAGGAGTGCTGTTTGCCCGTGCTCTGACCCGTATCCCAACAGGAGCATCTTTGGTTCGATTGCAAGAATGCGTACGAGAAAACCCAGTGCCGAGAAGAGACACAGCAAAAGCGTAAAGAGTGTGACGAGGAGCATGTTTGAAAGGAGTAATACCTGAGGCAAGGAACTTCCTACCAGTTTTTCTGCGTAGGGGAGTACGCTATTTGCGATGAGGTTGCCCAAAAGTGAACCCGTAACACCGGCAAGTAGCGCAATGAGGAGGAGCAATGAAAGAAAGAGTACAAAGAGCTGTTTACGATGCATGCCGAGTGAGCGCATGATAGCAATCGACTTTTGGAAGGATGCAAGAAAATAGATAAGATTTAGTCGAATATTGACGATGACAAGAAAGAGCGCGAGCACGATGAGTGTAAAGAAAAAACGTTCCGCAGAGTCGAGGATGCGAAGTAGTGAACGCGGACCCTCTTTTGCGGTGGCGACGCTGTATGTGGGTCTCTGAAAAGTTTCCTGCACAGACTGTGTGATGCGGAGTGATTCTTCCTCCGTAAAGTTTTTGGAAAAACGCAAAGAGGTGGCATAGTCGACGCGACTTTGTTTCCCATCAATTGCTGTGCGTAGCCAACCCGTCTTCGAAATGATAGCGAGTGGGCCTAGTCTGAAGCTCCCGCCGACGCGGTCTGGCTCACTCTTAATAACTCTCCGAATGGTAAATTCACCATTTCCAATAATGAGTTTCTCACCAATTGCCACACCCATGCGTGCGAGGATGTCAGGAGCGATAAATACTTCGTCCTCACGGGGTGTGTTTATGCTCGATGTTTCAGGTGGGCTCGTTGTGAGCGTGCCATAGAGAGGGTATGCGTTATCGACTACCTTGAGTGATACAAGAAGACTTGAAAGACGATTGGGAATAGGGTCGTTTACCGTCCTCATTACCACGAGCGTGTCCATGCGCTCTGAGAACACTACTCCTCGATCACGAAGCTCTA
>JAYSSO010000005.1:0-2191 GCA_043720495.1 Candidatus Lloydbacteria bacterium
GCTTGTTTCGATCATGAAAGAAATTTGAAATATGGTTTATCAGTGTAGATTTTCCCGTCCCTGCAGAGCCGTATATCAACGCTACCTCCGAATTTTCAAATATCTTTCTTAATGTGTCTTTCTTCTCTTCGCAATCGATCTGGTATGGAGATAAACGCAACCATGAATCGACGGATTGTGAGTAGTTCCTAATTCCTTTGAGTGATAATTTTTTTAGCTTCTCAATAATGCGGAAGGTATCTTCTTCATATCCCTTTATGTAAATGTGATTATTATATTTTTCCAACTTGCGTTGTGGGTGCCCTATCCAGAGTTTTCGATTATATGACTGCATCAAATCATCAATACTCTCAAAACCAGTAATATCTTTTACTGGCGTGTATAACTGCCCTTTTACTTCTGTATTATTCTTTATATGTCTAGCAAACAGTTCATGTTCCCGAGTCGTGGAAGATATGCAGTCAAATAGGTCAGAGAGTTTAGGATTGTGGTTCACCAAAGAAGTACAAAACGGCATCTCATCAAATGGGATGCATGGATACTTGAGATACAAATTTGATAATTTGTAGCAAGTCTCACGGCGATACTGTTGCTTAATAATTTTATTGTTAAGTCTGTAAAGCAAATACCTAATCACGTTGCCCCCAGGCTGAACTGACCCCCTAAAAGGAAACAGCAGGAAAAGTGGGACAAGGTATACTTTTCCCATGAGAAAAAGAAAAACGTATTCCGCTGAACAAAAAGCAAAAGCGGTCATTGGACTTTTGCGCGGCGACGCAACGCAAGTTGAGATCGCCCATAACCTCGGCTGTCATCCAAACTTGCTCGCGAAGTGGCAGAGTGCACTCATCGAGAACGCCGCAATGATCTTCGTAAGCGCACACGCGGACAGTGAAGAAGCGACGAAGATCGCCGAGCTTCTGCGCATGGTCGGTAAGCTCACGGTGCAAATTGAGTTCTTAAAAAAAGTGTCCGGGAGGATGGATTAAGTGTCGAAGAAAAGAAAGATGCGATAGCAAAGCACGGTGACGAGGAAACCCCACGCGTATGGTTGCTCGAAGCCATCGGACTGTCATCGAAGACATGGTATGCGCATGAGGAAGAGGTTGACGACACGGACGATCTCGTGTGGAAGGAACGGATCGAACGCATACTGATCGACTTCCCGTATTACGGCTTCAGGCGTGTGCATGCGCAGTTATTGCGCGATCTGCACACCATCAACAAGAAGCGGGTGCAACGTATCATGCAGGAGTACAAACTTGTCCAAAAACGACGCAAATACAGCATCACAACGACGAATTCTCGACATACGCTCCCCACATACCTCAACCTCATCGCAACACTCGTGATCGCACACCCTGAGCACGTCTGGGTTGCGGATATCACGTACATTCGACTCCCGAACGGTAAGTTCTGTTATCTTGCGACCATACTTGATATCTTCACGCGACGTATTCGCGGATGGGCACTCAGAGAGCACATGCGTGAAGAGCTCGTGGTGGAAGCACTCAATGCTGCGCTCAAGAGGAACGGTGCTCCCGAGTATTTTCATTCCGATCGTGGCGGACAGTATTGCGGAAAAATGCACACGGAAATTCTTGAACGGAACGGTGTGCAGATCAGCATGGCGGCAACCGGTGTCTCCGTCGACAATGCCTTTGCAGAATCATTCTTCCGGACGATCAAAGTTGAAGAAGTGTATCTCTCGGATTATGCGGACATTGCGGACGCGCGGCGATCGATCGCGCAGTTCATCGATGTTGTGTATACTCACAAAAGGTTACATTCCTCGCTCGGCTATCTGACTCCCGATGAGTTTGAGAAAGCGTTCGAGGCGCAAGGTCGAAACCCATTATTAGGCAAATAGCGAACCCACCTTAATTCCCCGATTTCGCTGTTTCCAAAGTGGGGGTCAGATCACTTGCGCACCTACGGGAAGCGCATCTGTTTCATTCGCTTTGTCGATATCTGGAGAGAAGCGAACAACGAAGTGGGGATTGTGGTGCTTGACCACTTTGTCGCGCTTGCGGTGGAGTATCTCAATCAATATGTGTTTGCGGTATTCGAGCTTGATGTGGCGTTTCCGTATCATTGAGGGTGGTACGGTTTTATGCCAAACCTAGCCACTAGCTATTAGGACTCGCCCACCAATAACTTCATAGTTAATGGTGGTGATGGACAAGGCCTT
>JAYSSO010000006.1:0-15012 GCA_043720495.1 Candidatus Lloydbacteria bacterium
ATAAACTCAAGGCCTTTTTCAGGGTTCACAAAAAAACTCACATGATGCATATTTTTATCGTCTGATGGACTTGCAATGTTCTTCCCAGCGAGTAATGGGTTATACTTTTTTAACAGTGCAACAAAATGATCGTCAGTACTTCCACCACCTCCAAAACTGCCATATTTGCCACCCGGAGTAAGCACACCAGAGAGCGCAAGTTCCCTGGCTATCTCGGCGAGGTCGACCTTAATCCAATATTTTTCAAAAAGTAATGGGTCAAGTTCGCTTGTCTTTGGAAAGGAGCGCAAGTGGAAATACAGCGTAGTATCCTGTACCAACACATCACCCTCAAGTGCCGTGGGTAGCGCAAAATTCCCCGACTGTATATTGGCAGAAAGATTAATATCATGCATCCCGTCTCCATAACCCTTCACTCCGCTTTCAAGGCTACCTTTTGAATTGACGGTAAACTTTATAATACTTGGGGAACGTTCGATTTTTGATTTATCGGAAAGCGAAAGGTCAACTTTGGCATCTGCATGATATCCAAATGCAGTTGCACTAAAAAAGTTTGTGAGCGCGCTGGTGAGCACTGTATCCGCACGTGTCCCCATATAATTCATAATTGAATAACCAATTGCGCCCAAGGCCGCGAGCCAGAAAAGAACAATAATTATTACACCGAGTACACGCTTCGTACGACTTTTTTTCATGACGTCGTTCGCTGCTGATGCAGATGACGATGACTCTTTTGTCAATTTGATTGGTTGTTCGAGTGGAACACTTGGTGGAGTAACAGAGGTAGTTGGTGGCACTGCCGGTTTTGGAGGTGGCATGACACTCTTTCCACCCATCCCTTGAAGTAAGATATCAGATGCCATAGTGCGTCTTCCGAGCACTGCGCTTCGGGCTGACATAGCACCCGAGGAAGGACCACTGGATTGTACGTGTGCACTTTGCGCCACTACGCCTGATTCTTTTGAAGTGCTGTCATGCAATTCACCAATTTCCCCACTTGGGCCTCTCACCTTCTCTAGGTTAAACTTCACCATCGGTGCTTGTTTTACTTCACCATCGAGATCACTTAGTGGAAGTTGTGGTGGGAAAATAGTATCCGAAGAGTCGATTGTTTGATGGGGAGCGCCTTCGCGGATTTGTTCGGAAAGTACATAATCAGATGCTGTGTGGGTTACTGCTCCCGTTGCACCAAAATTCTTTGTGCTCTGTGTTCGTATCTCAACGTCTTTTCCCGCTGAAATTTTTAGAGGAAAGATCGGTATAGCGACCTCGGGTTGTGGCGTATCTTCTGTTACGCTATCAAAGATTCCTAGAAAATCTTCACTCTTCGAAATAACTGGTAGTACATACGGAGTAGCAGGCTGAGGCGTGAGATGAGGGGTAGGGTGCGTATCCTCAACCTTGGCAAGTTCATGTGGTGGTGGAGCGGTCTGTGACACAAAGTCTCGTTGAGTATTTTGAAATTCTTCGGTGGGATGCACCGCAGGATTTGACTCCACTGCCACAGAAACTGGCGCGTCCTCTGCAGGTGCGTTCATCGTCTTACTACGTACCTCTTCTGCCTGAAGTAATCCCAAGAGCGCGGATGAGGACGGAGCAGATGTACTCTTTGCAGCCAAGCCAGCATCCATGGCCTTCATCATGCTGGTTTGTGTTTCAAATTGACTTGTGGAAGGTTGCTGAGGGCGAATTTCACTGACAGGAGGTTGGACCGGCTGGGTAGGCTGAACAGCAGGTTGTGGTGGCAATTGAGATGGTACAGGCTGGGGTGGCTGTACTGTTGTGGCTGGAGGCGTAGAAGGCACAGAAATTGGAACAACCGGTGGGGCGGGTGCCACTGCAAGAAATGCTTCCTCAATATCAGCCTTTGTCCAGCCACCTTCAGATAATAAGAGCGCACTCATTTCATCACGTGACATGCCCGATGAAAGTTGTTCTTTTATAAAATCCAAAAGTTCAGAAGTGAGCATATAGAATATATTGTATGAAAAATATGCATCTTTGACAATCACAACTGTGAGTTTTCAGTGAATATTGACGTGAGCGTGGTCATCCTATAAGTTTAAAAGTAGCATTTTCTTTTATGGGAGTTTTTGTTCATGCCACAACACCAAGTCTCCCAAAAAAATCTGAGAGATCTCATCCAGGAGTCATGCAAAGCAAAAGAGAAATACCTAAAAGTATTGTTCGCAAAAATCCTCGTTGAAGACCCTCTCTGTGCGGTTATGATACGTTGCTTGGCAGACAATGCACGTGCCCAACTCGCGCACGACGGAAATATGCCCCCCATGGAACTCCACCAACTTGTTGTTGATGCCTGCGTCTTTGTGCTCAGACTTCGTGATTTAGCTGAACGGGATAATGCAGAGCCCCCGCTGGACAAGACACTCATGGAGGACCCGGATATAACACAAACTTCAGCACTCGATGCGCAGGAAGAAATGCTCATGCTTGTTGAGCTCATGCGCATGGGGCGTGGACGGAACAGCCACTAGGTACAACCCGCTTGTTGCGGGTTTTATAATGCGAGCACATGCTCGGAATTATTTCGGGAAACCCTGACACCAATCGAGCGGAGGCGCTCCTCAATGCGTTCATACCCACGATCGATATTATACACATTGTAAATTTTTGAATCGCCATGTGCGATAATCGCAGCGATGACGAATGCGAGTCCAGCGCGCAGATCGGGACTTTCCAGGTGTGTACCCCTAATGGGAGTGCATCCACGTACTAACACACGATGAGGGTCCATCATGGAAATATTTGCGCCCATACGATTGAGGGACTCAGTAAAGTTAAGTCGTCCCTCGAAAATAGTCTCAAACACAAGACTCTCACCCGACACTTGCGTGAGATAGACAATCATCGGCGCCTGTAGGTCGGTAGGAAATCCGGGATACTCGTGCGTGCGAATGTTTACCGCCGAAAGTGCTTTTTTCTTTTTATTGGCATACACCGTAATGCTATTTTTCGTCGTGGTAATTTTTGTACCAGTGTATGTTAAAAGCTCAGTGAGCGACTCAAGGTGCTCGGGTACAACATTGGTGATCGTCAGTTTTTTTGCAGCGAGTGCTCCGAGAATAAGAAAACTGCCCGCTTCAATGCGATCAGGTAGCACCTTAAAAATTTTTTTCTTAGCGTCAAGTAATGCTCCCCCATGGATGGTAATGGTCGGAGTACCTGCGCCAGAAATATGCGCACCTGATGCATTAAGTAATTCTGCGAGCCACACTATTTCGGGTTCCATCGCAGAATTCTTGATAGTTGTCGTCCCTTTCGCAAGTACCGCAGCCATCATGAAGGTCTCGGTACCGGTCACACTCTGTGTGCGAAAAAAAAGTTCAGCGCCACGAATGCCCCCTTTCGGCGCTTGTACGTGGTAAAACTTCCCAACTTTTTTTACCTTCGCTCCCATCTTCTCAAATCCTTCAACAAAAAGGTCGATTGGTCGCTCACCAATAACACAGCCTCCCGGATGTGGAAAACGCACTTCCCCGTGCCTGGCAAGAATCGGACCCGTGAGTACGATAGATGAGCGCAATCGTTTCGAAATCTCGGGAGTGAGTGTGGTTGAGGAAAGCGTCGTCGCATTGATTGTCACTTTGTGTGGACCAACTACAACACTACCTCCCATCGAACGAATAATTTCCTGTAGGCGCGAAACATCTTCAATGTCAGGGACGTTCGTAAGCGTGAGTGGTGAGCGAAAAAGAATACTTGCGGCGATTGCTTTGAGTGCGGCATTTTTTGCTCCCACAATTGCGATCATCCCCGAAAGTGTCGCTTTTCCGCCAAGCCCAGAGATCGCAAGATAAGACATTGCTTCATCATACCGCGAAAGTGCCGGAAATGGCATTTTGGAGCTGAACGCCTCATTTGCCGGTAAATGAGGCGTTCAGGTAAAAAAAGACCCCGCGCCGGGCAGGGTCGAAGGATCAAGGATTCAGAGGGTCAGTGCTGGGTGACTAAGTCTTCAGTTGCGGAAGCACCACGCGAGCACGAAACCCGACACCCCACACGTTGTCGTCCGCAAGGCGGCGCGCGTGCGCGTACCGCCTCCCGTCGGAGCCCCGGCACAAGCGCGCGACGAAATTTTCATCGTTCACCGTAAAAGGGAGGAGCGTCTCCCAAGCATTTATAGGGATCCACTCCGCATGATGCTCAGCGAATGCGATCACCTGGTCCTGCGTGAAACGTAGTTTGGAACCGGCAAAGATGGTTTTGAAGTCAGCATTGTACACCAGTTCGTACACTTTAAACTCTGTTGCAGGAGTTGGCGGTGACTCCATATCGAGTCCCCAATTGGTGAAGTTGGGATCGATACCGCCCAGGAAGACATTGCTCGCCTTCGCGATCGTCCGTTTTCCGGTGGTGGCGGGAAGGTGAAGTTCTTGGCCGCCTGAACCCAGGTGAAGGTAATGACTCAAGGGCACATGAATTCCCTCTTTTGAAATGTTCTTGAGTTCGCCGAGATTCTTTTCGTAGTACTCGAGTTCCTCAACCGTGATCGCTTGCACAAAATTCGGGACAAGCTTGAGTCCCAAGTTGTATGCACGCACGAGAAGTGAGGGGTCGTTTAGTTCTTTCAGGGGTTTCCCAGTCATGGGGTATCCTTTCAAATTGCTGTGACCTTACCGAAATTGGTTGCGCCAGAGCAGAAAAAGTCTCAAAACTCCAAAGGCTGCCTTTGGACATGGGGCGCTTTCTGCCGTGGCGCACAAGAACTTATGAGAAAACATAACCACACTTTCCTAGAAATTGCAATTCCTCACGATCTTGTTTTTTCGGAGGGCAGATATTTTGTTGTGATAATATAATCGCATGCATATTATTACCGTGGCGCCCATTCGGAGAGGGATACCCATTGATGAACTCTCCTATTTCACCACCGAGGATGTCCCTCCGGGGGCCCTCGTCACCGTACCCTTGCGCGGACGCCTGACGCCGGCACTTGTCATGCGCTCTGTGCCTGCTTCTGACATGAAGGGTGACATCAAGCATGCACGTTTTGCTATTAAAAAACTCGACAGCGTTCACGCAAAGAATTTTTTTCGCAAAGAATTTATTGAAGCCTGCGAGCGAACGGGAAAATATTTTGCGGCAACCACTGGGGCGGTAATCCACTCTGCTTTCCCGAGTGCGCTTTTACTTTCAAAAAAAGCGAGCGCATCTCCCCCACCCACTCCGCGACCTAAACGAAAGGGTGAGTGCAAAATATTTCAAGCAGACGACAACGAGCGTTTTGCAACATACAAAAGTCATATTCGTGAAGTGTTCGCGCGAGGAGCGTCGTGCTATTTTGTACTCCCTTCCATACAGGACATCGAACATACCTACCTCGAGCTCGAAAAAGGAATACAGGAATACACCTTTGTCCTTCATGGGGGACTTTCGAAAAAAGAATTGGAAAATCGCTGGGAAAAAATTGTCACAATGAAGCACCCCGTGCTCATTATAGGAACGCCATTATTTCTCTCTGTTCCACGCTACGATATTGAGAGTATTATCGTCGATCGCGAGAGTGCCGGAGCCTATACACTCCAAGCGCGTCCCTATCTCGACCTGCGATTTTTTATTGAAGAATTCGCACGTGCGATTGGTGCAGACTTACTCTTTGGGGATGTTTTTCTTCGCACTGAAACCTTATACCGCAAGGAGCACGGGGAGATTGAGGCATTTATGCGCCCCAAATATCGCCTACCTTCGCCTGCCGTGCAACACATCGTCGACATGCGCACACTCGGTGAACAGCCAGCCACCGGAAGAATTGCCATTGCGTCTCCCACCCTCGTCGACCTCATTGAGGAAGTACGACGGAAGGGTACGCACTGTTTCATCATGGGCGTGAGGCGTGGATTTGCACCCATGACCGTCTGCGGTGACTGTGGGACTGTGGTTACCTGCACGCGCTGTAGCGCCCCAGCAGTGTTACACAAAAAGCACGGGCAGGAAGAATTGAATGTTTTTCTTTGCCATCGGTGCGGACTCGAGCAAAGCACCGAGTACACCTGCCCGCATTGTGGCGGGTGGAGACTTACGCCACTTGGCATCGGAGTGACACAAGCCGAAGAATCCATTCGTGGTAGATTTCCCGATGCAACAATTTTTCGCATGGACAAGGATGTCGTCAAAAAACATACTGAAGCACAAAAAATTATGCGTGAATTTTATCACACACCAGGAAGTATTTTAATTGGTACTGAAATGGCCATCCCCTACCTTACCGAACCCGTTTCGACCGTCGCGATACTCTCAGTCAATTCCCTCCTCACCATCCCCGATTTTCGCATGAGTGAACGTGTGTTTCGATTGCTCCTTCAACTGCGTGAACGTGCACGTGAACACTTTGTTGTCCAAACGCGCGACACGAGCGTGCCACTCTTTGCACTCGCCGCCTCTGGTAATATTGGTGAGTTCTTACGTACTGAACTTGAGATCCGTCATCAGTTGGGTTATCCACCCTTCTCAACGCTAATCAAATTTACCTACGAAGGGAGGAAATCTGACGGAGAAAATGCTATGAAAGAAATTGAAAAAATATTTGGCTCCTACCATCCCGTCACTTTTCCTTCATTCATCGCACGCGTAAAGGGCAATTATCGGATGAATGCGCTCCTCAAGATTCCGAGGGGGAGTTGGCCCAATGAAGAGATTTTGGGCCTCATCCAAGCACTTCCTGCGGAAATAGAAGTGCGGGTAAATCCCGAGAGCGTGATCTGAACTTGCATAAAAATTATGGGAGAGTAGTCTGTACACAGGATTTTGTAACGGAGATTGCGATGGGCAAGAAAGTATTTGCAATTGAGACTCTCGTTGGTGTGACCGCCACAGAGGCACAAGAGTCTGCCAAAAAAGCCGACTACATCGTTCGCGTAAGAACGAAGGGCGACAGAGGAGATATGGCACGTATTCCCGGTCGCGTCAATTTGTATGTCGACGAAAACGGAAAAGTCACAAAAGCTACATTTGGCTAATGCTGAAGAACTTCCGCCACTCTAGGCGGATTTTTTAGTGCAAAATAATATAATATCCGTACAATAGAGCCATGGCGACGAAATCGGTCAGCGCAATAGTACAAAGTGGTGAGCCCGTGCTAAGGCTCACGGCAAAACCCGTACTGAAAAAAGACTTCGGCTCGAAGGAACTGCGCTCCATCATTGATGCGATGAATTTTGCACTTGAAAGAGAGTTCGATGGGGTAGCCATTGCGGCACCACAAATCGGAGTGTCACTCCGCATCTTTATCATTTCCCGCAAAGCATTTGCTATGAATGAAAAAACGGGGGCTGAGATTGAGGAAAAGAAAGTACCACACGTACCTGAAAAAAATATTGTTTGTATTAATCCGGAAATCACCAAAGTGTCGCGCAAGAAAGTGAGAGTACCTGAGGGGTGTCTTTCAGTGCGCTGGTTTTATGGAAATACACTCCGACACGAAAAAGCCACAATTCGTGCATATGATGAAAACGGCAAACAATTCAGCTACGGTGGCGCAGGGCTCATCGCACAAATATTCCAACATGAGACAGACCACCTAAACGGAACGCTATTCATCGACCATGCAACGGAGATTGAGGAACTCTCCCCCGCCGAAATCGCCGAGATCGAGGCGAAAAGCAAAAAAACAAAATAAACAACTCCGTATTTCCTCATGACTTCGCCTAATACCAATCCTCGCTTCGCATTCTTCGGAACTCCAGAATTTGCGACTATTATTCTCGACGAACTCGAGCTAAAGGGATATGTGCCAGCAGTTGTCGTAACCGCACCGGACGCTCAGAAAGGACGTAAGCTGATACTGACTCCCAGTGCAGTGAGCGTATGGGCAAAAGCGCGAAGTATTCCCGTACTTACGCCCACAACACTGAGGGGTCGAGAATTTTCCGGATCTATTGCTCCATATTCATGCGAGCTCTTTATTGTTGCCGCCTATGGAAAAATCATCCCCAAGGAAATACTTGATATTCCTCACCACGGCACTCTCAACGTGCATCCGTCGCTTCTCCCAAAATTTCGTGGCTCCTCCCCTATCGAGTCAGCAATTCTCTCAAGCGAAGCACATACGGGGGTCACCATCATGGTGCTCGATGAAGAAATGGACCATGGGCCGGTCTTGGCACAGCGCGAGCGCATCATAAAAGAGTGGCCACCAAAAGGATCCGAACTCACGCGTGACTTGGCGCATTTTGGTGGCACACTGCTTGCAGAAATCATTCCCGAATGGATGAACGGACTCACGGCACATGAGCAGGACCATTCTCGCGCAACGTTCACTAAAAAAATAAAAAAGGAGGATGGGCTGCTCAATTTACAGGACGCACCAGAGCTAAATTATAAAAAAATTCAAGCATATGATGAATGGCCTGGCGCATACTTTTTTGTCATGCGCAAAGGAAAAGAAATACGCGTTCGCATCGATGACGCTAAATTGGAAAATGGCACGCTAACGCTCCTTTCGGTAACGCCTGAAAGCAAAAAAACAATGTCGTACGAAGACTTCTTGCGAGGCCAGTAAGTAGAGCCCATCCTAATAACCCCACCTGCTTTGTTGTGGGGCCCCTGCGATTCGGTCAACATATAGGAATATGCCTTCCTCATCGCTTTCCCCACGCCTCGCATCTGGGGTTATTAGAAAGGCTCTAAGTCACCGAGAGCCTATTCGACTCGGACGGAATTGAGCACAACAGGTTTAATGGGGATGTTTTTTGCACTAATAGGCACACTACTAATTTTATCCACAGTATCCATCCCCGAGGTGACTCTGCCGAAAATAGTATACTTTCCCTCCAAGTGCGGAGCGTCGTTTGCCACGAGAATGAAAAATTGACTTCCATTTGTTTTTGGGCGACCAAGATTCGCCATTACAACAACACCTCTCTCCATTTTTGCTCCACGTATTTCGTCGTCAAAAACATATCCCGGGCCACCAGTGCCGTACAACTCATTATCTGCTTCACGTGACAATGGGTCGCCCCCCTGAATGAGGAGATCCTTCACAACGCGGTGAAACTTAGTGTTATCGTAGAAACCAGCTTGAGCAAGTGCAATGAAATTATTCACCGTCGTAGGTGCTTCTGCACGCAGGAATGTAACCTGAATGGGGCCGTATGAAGTTTCCATCGTCATAGATCGCGATTGCTTGCGCACATAAGACTCATGAGAATCTATTGCCAGCAATTCGATAGTTGATGAGTTAATAATTGCAAGCAATAAATACCCGACACCGGCGACTACGAAAAATAGCGTACACCAGTATACAATCTCATCTAAGGTCAACTTTGGAAGGAAGCGCATCATAGGGGGTTACCTCCACGGACTCTTTTTTTCATTTCGCGACCACCCTTTTTCAAAAGTATACTTGTCTTTTCGTGATGGCGAGTTACCTCACGAATGATCATATCCTTCATTGCATCAATGGCACTATACAAATCAGATGCCTTTGCGACTGCACGAAAGTCCTTCTTTTTTACATGAAAAGTAATTTCCGCATAAAAAATCTTCTTTCCTTCTTTGTGATGTTTGGATGTTTTTCCAACATCAAGTCTCGCAACGTGACTTTTTTCCTCGGGCTCAAGCACTCGCTCAAGGTGAGACATACTTTTTGTTAGATAAGTATCTATTGCATTAGTATGAGCAATATTTGTTGCTTTTATGGTGAGTCGCATATGGTAAAGAATGATTATTACGTACGAACATTATACCGCTATTTACTGAGAACACCAAGTAATTCACAGAAAATTCATGATTACAATGCTACATTACTTGAAGGCGATCGTACTTTTGCGTTCGCCCTGTTTCACACTACAACAAGGAGGTGTCGATGTGGCTTCGTTCTTACTCCCTACTCTCAACATTCGCGCTACTGCTGGCACTGTCAGCCTGTACTACCCCGCCAACAAAGGAGGAACTCGGGAAAATTCTCGGTGCAGTAACAGGCGCAGGTATCGGTTCGATTTTTGGTCAAGGAAAGGGTCAAACTGCTACCACGGTGCTTGGCGGAATTGCCGGGTACATCATCGGAGGAAGAGTCGGCGAGCAAATGGATCAGGCAGACAAAGAGCGTGTCGCACGATTCGCCCACCAACGCTTTGATGACCCGCGACCTGCCGACCGCACAGAGTCTTGGGTCAACCCGCACGGTGCGCGCGTCCACACACAAGTACGCACCAACCCGGTGTATGCAGACCAAGGACGCAAGTGCAGGCCATTTACCCAAGTGACAACCATTACTGTCGCCGGAAAACCGGAGGTGGCGACGGTGACAGGAGTTGCGTGTTTCGAGACAACTCGTGAATTTCCACAGGGAATATGGAGGGTTCAACATCCTGCGTGATGTTTGGTGATTTGATGTAGTGCCACAACTGTGGCACTTTTTTTATTCCTACTTGCAACATCCACCCGGGAGTCGTCGTGTTATACTCGCCTGATGGAGTTACTGCACGCAATACTATATGGCATCGTCGAGGGTATCACGGAATTCCTTCCTATCTCGTCGACTGGACACCTGATGATTGTGACGCACGTGCTGGGAAATGACTCTGCGTTCATTAAAAGTTTTGAAATAATGATTCAGCTGGGAGCAATCCTGGCGATTGTCGTGCTCTACCCCAGGCGCCTACTCACCGACAAGGCAACGATACTTCGGGTATTCTGTGCGTTTGTACCAACAGCAATTCTTGGACTATTGTTTTACAAATTTATCAAACTCTACCTCCTCGGTAGTGTTGCCATGGTACTTGTCGCTCTACTTCTGGGCGGTATCATTATTATTGCGATCGAGCAGTACTTTAAGAAAAAAACTCCACCTTCACTACAAATTACCGACCTCTCGCTCCCACGCTCCGCTCTGCTTGGTGTACTGCAATGTATCGCCTTCATACCTGGGGTTTCGCGTTCAGGGGTGACCATATTTGGAGGAATGTTTTTTGGTCTCTCCCGCAAGGAAGCTGTGGAATTTTCCTTTTTTCTCGCGGTACCCACCATGGGTGCAGCAACAGCACTTGATCTCCTCAAAAATTACCAGACATTCACGAGTGATAACCTTGGCTTTCTCACTGTAGGCTTTATTACTTCATTTCTCGTTGCCCTATTAGTCGCGAGATGGCTGACGCGATATGTTACGACGAATGATTTTACGTGGTTTGGGGTATATCGCATTCTCATTTCCGTACTTGGTTTTTTCCTCTTTTTCTATTAAAATGAAGCTATGAATAAACGCTCAGTTTTTATTGGGGGGCTCGCACTGGTGTTCGTGCTTATAGCGCTTATACTCACGATACTGCCAGCCACGAAAACACCCGTAGTTGCTGTGGTTACTGAGATGCCTAGTACCCCAATTACCCCACCACCCGAGAGCACCCACACGCCTACCCCCGCAGAAAGCCATCCACTTATTCATGTGACCGTACCCGCGAGAATGGCCATAATAACGAGTCCCCTCACGGTGACAGGCGAAGCAAGAGGATACTGGTTTTTCGAAGCCTCGTTCCCACTTGAGCTTCGCGATATGGACGGAAATGTGCTTGGAAAAAACATTGCACAGGCACAGACCGAGTGGATGACCGAAGACTTCGTCCCATTTTCCACGACGATTACTTTTGCGACGACCACCGCGACGAGCGGGGTACTCGTCCTCATAAAAGATAATCCATCAGCACTTCCTGAACACGACGATGCATTTGAAATCCCCGTACTTTTTCAGAAATAAATTATCTCAATGGTTGGTGACTTTTCAGAAATTGATGAAGTTCGGGAGTCTGGACAAAAAGCTCATAATTTGGATGCAATTCGGTTTTTTCAAGACGAAAGTGTTCGCGGGGGTGTACATGGAGTACATCCCCCGAATCTTTCGGTGAAGAAAAAATTGAAGTGCGCCAAATTTGAGTTTTTTAGTCGCGAGGAGCCTCGATGACGAGTATGTCCGTCGTCACCAACGAAACAACCGTAAATGAAATCTCGTCAGTCACTTCCATGCTATCCCCTGTGGCAAGAGAGTCTGCCCCAATAGTGACTCCGCCACTAATAACATAAATAAACACGCCATTCGTGCGGTTGGTGAGCGTATAAGTGATTGGTTTTCCTACTTCAAGAAGATTTGCTCGCGAAAATGCGGCGTCTTGGTGAATATACAGCGCTTCTTCTTTTTTTATTCCAGACACGAGAAGTTGAAAATGATCTTTGCGACCACTCTCGTCAAAACGATGTTGTTCATAGCGAGGAAGCAATGCTCGGTCTTTTGGATACATCCAAATTTGGAGTAATTGCACCTTATTCATTGCGTCATTATTCCACTCACTGTGATTGATTCCCGTACCGGCGGTCATGACCTGAACTTCGTCTTTTTTTAACTCTTCCTTATTGCCCATAGAGTCCTCATGGGTCAGTGCGCCACCCAGCATGATGGTCACAATTTCCATTTGTTCGTGATGATGCATCGGAAAACCGCTTGAAGGATTGATGGTGTCGTGATTAAACACACGAAGCACTCCAAAATTCATTCGGCGAGGATTTAAGTATTCTGAAAAGCTATATGAGAATCGTGAAGAGAGCCATCCAAGCTCACTCTTCCCCCGTTCTTCATTTCGTTCAATTCGTCTCATGCTACTAAGTATACCATAATTGTGCAGGGCAGTTCGATTTGTACACAGGTGCAAATAAGGATAGAATAGTTGAGTGAAACGACACTTGAGGGCGCACACACCCCACATTGCAATTGCCAGCCTTGCCCTCCTCATAGGTATCGTGCTGGGTGCATACTTTCATAAAGAAACTATCATTGTGCGAGAAAACACCGCTGATACTCCTGCCGCTATGCGTTCAGTCAATCTGATGCTGGACTACGGCAATGGTGAGGTGCGCACATGGAATACAGTTTCATGGCATGAAGCTATGTCTGTAGTCGACCTCCTTAGAATGGTGGGGAATGTTGATGGAGTAAGTGTCATAACTGAGGGTGCTGATGAAAATAATTTGATTGTGACATCAGTAAACTCCATTGCAACAAACGAAGAGGCGCGCTGGCAGTACTGGGTCAATAATACCCATGAGCCACGAATTGCAAGCAAGTATTACCTCAAGCCCGGCGACATTGTAGTTTGGAAATTTGCCCCTCCGCAGACAAAATAAAAACCCCTTAGTGGGGTTTTTTAACTCAGGAGAAGCAATCGCTCGTGTGCGATGACTTCCTGCCAATTCGCAACGCGAATCGTATTTGGAGGAAGTGTTCCTTGATTCCAGGGTTGATTCATCAGAAACACCTGAATGCCTCTCTCTCCAACAGAGTGCGCATTATGGAGCGCATCATCAACCATAAATCGCACACCAAGCTCAACACATTTGTCACCCTTGCTTAACTGATGACCTAAAAAGTGCACCTCGGTGAATATGTTTCCAAAAAGTCGTTCAATTAGTGGGAGCACGCGTGGCGCCCGAATGGGATCCCTTGCGGTAATCGCAACAAGGTCGTACTCAGCACTGAGTTCCAAAAGTGCATCGAGTGCACCAGGGATTGCAGTAATCTCTTGATGATGTTCGGAGTGGTAAAACTCCACTATGCGTCGAGTTCCCTCCTCCTCAGTGCATCCCCAGGTCTCATGAATATTCCAATTTGTAAAATGGTGTCGCTCATGCGCATGCCCATATTTTTTGTTGTGAAATTCGATGAGACCTGCAACAAACTCGATGACCGTATCATCGAGATCAACACCAATTTTTGGCTTTTTCAAAGGATTTCCTCTCTAGGACAAATCTGAATTGAACCTACCACAGATGTACAAAAAAGCCACATGATCCCCTCGCGTGGAATTGAACCACGATCACCTCCTTCGGAGGGAGGTATCCTATCCGTTGAACGACGAGGAGTTATCGCAGTATAACGACATTAACTTAATTTGCAAAAACATGAGAAGTAGCTAGACTGTGGGTCATGATACCTCCGCTTAATCCAAAGGAAGTCGACTGGTTACTCAAGGAAAAATACTCTGGGAATGAAACGCCTGAATTTTTGGCGGATGTCGCACGCCTCAAAATGGGTGAGCCACTCGCTTACGTTATCGGGTGGATTCCCTTTTATGACTGCAAGATTGACGTGTCACTGCACCCGATGATTCCCCGCCCAGAAACGGAATTTTGGGTCGAGCGCGCAGTGAAGGAACTCTGCGATTTGGAAGCTAAGCTTCCAAATGGGAGGAAGCTACGACTTGCGGATACCTATTCCGGCTCTGGCTGTATTGGCGTTGCCCTGCTCAAGCATCTCCCAAATGCAACAGTCGACTTGAGTGAGTTCGACCCAAAGCTCACCGAACAACTACGCATCAACGTGCGACTCAATGGAATCGACGAGGCACGAGCAAAATGTTGGGCTGGAGATTCTCTGGAGGGGCTTACTGGAACCTATGATGCAATATTTGCAAACCCACCATACATCGACCCCAAGGCTATTCCTGAAATGGACGAGAGTGTCATTAATTTTGAACCCCACCTCTCACTTTTTGCTGGTGAGCAGGGCCTCGACTACGTGAAAATAATTATAAATGAAGGAGGAAAATTTTTAAACGAAGGCGGTACATTCTATATCGAGTGTGATGCACATCAACGAGAGTGGATTGAAGAATTGCTCACTACACATAAGAGCACGCCAGGTGCCACTGCCTGGACACACGAATTCTGGTTCGACCAATACGACCAGGTAAGATTTCTTATTTTACGAAAATAGCCCATTACCAAACTGTGTGCGTACGCACACAGTTTGGTAAATCTATGCAAAAAAATCCGCTCCAGTGTGAGGAGCGGCCATGAAGTGTCACTCTTCAGACTCGCAGGCACCGCTCACAGCGAAGGAGCAGGAGGTGGCCACGACTAAAGAGAAGAACAAAAAGGAGAACAAGGAACAAAAACCCGCTAACCACACACAAGACTTGCTCCCCAATAAGAAAAATGAGAAAATAAGTGAATGAACATCACCAAACTTGCCCATGATCCCCGCGCTATTAAAGCGCTCACGGGTTTGAG
>JAYSSO010000007.1:0-14992 GCA_043720495.1 Candidatus Lloydbacteria bacterium
AAACCCGTGAGCGCTTTAATAGCGCGGGGATCATGGGCAAGTTTGGTGATGTTCATTCACTTATTTTCTCATTTTTCTTATTGGGGAGCAAGTCTAATAAACACACAGTTACAAAATAGCACCGCAAGGTGCTTATTTTGTAACTGTGCGTAGGAGAAAGTGCTCGGAAGCACTTTCGTGCAGGATTCGAAGACCTTGGTGTTGTTTTATCTGCAAAACCACCAAGGTGTACAGCTCTGTTAGGAGAGAAACTCCTGCCCTGAAACGAAACTGTTCTCCCATGTTTTTGAGCGACAGCTTTGCATCATGAGAAATGGAAAACGGGTATAGTCCTCGTAACTACTCCAACACCAGTGTCAGCCCCTTCGTGTCTTCAAGAATGCGTAGCACTTCAGGCAGATAATTGAGCCCCATTACTGAGACCCCAAATACCATGCGCGCATGAGCGTAATTTTTCCAAACAATAGTGACGGGATTGCTGGGAACAACATTGTTCAAACACTCCTGAAAATCAGTAAGATTATGCATGAAGTGCGAAGGAAATTCCAGTTGAGTTGAAATATCTTCAAAAAAATCGTCTAAACTTTTATGTGACTCTCCCCACAGTGTAATGGTGCGCATGATGAAAAATTAGCTGACGGGCTATCCTGCTACTACGAGCGGGGCACCTGGAGCATCTTTGAAATTAATATACACGATGGTGAGCAGAATAAGTGTTGGTATGAACGGAATGTTGAATAAGGGAATTCCTGAAAGGGTAAACAGCACTTGAAGTAGGATAGGGAGTGTTACTGCATGAAGTCCAATTTGATAGGCTTTTGAATAGGCGACTTCAGACTTCATCACTTTCAACATAAAGAAAACGAGCAGTGCTCCAAAAAGTAGGTAAACTAAGTAACCCACATATATAAAGCAGAGTGTGATGAAAATGATGAGTGCAATGATGGGCCCAATGTACCGGTAATACTTGGATAGTGTGGACTCATAGCCCCGAAGCTTTGTTTCGTTGACTACGAGACTGACCTTTGGATCAAGGGGTTGGATTTTGAGGCCTCCCTCATTTGTATCTCTATAGACCCACTGGCTGCTCCCGAGCCATGCCAAGGTTTTGAAGTCGTCAAACTGAGCTATTGAAAAAGGGGTCAGAGTGTCGATGACAAGTAAATTCGTTATCCCCTCTTTGTCCAACGATTCGCGAAATACCGTTGGGACGGGAAAACTAAACGGCTCCTCAACATTTGTCGAAACGATGCCTTTCGTCACTGTCACCTCCAGTTGGTCGGGAATATACTCAAAGAATTTTTTGGGAAACTCACGGGCTACTTTGTTTGCACGTGCGATAAGCGGAATCGATGTTGCAATGGTGAGTACAACAATAAGCAGTAGAGTGAACGCAGAATAATATTTCAGCGAATAGGAAAATGGCTTCGTGAGTAGTTCTCGATAAAACTGGGGGTTATAAATGCTTCCTCGCGCGGTCGTCAGTAATTCTTTCATTGGAAAATTATAGCAACAAAGCGTGTCAAAATAAAGGATTATCCATGTCAACGATGTCAAAGTTAAACTTTGACATTTTTTGGTAAAAAAAACGGGAGCCTGGTGGCTCCCGTTTGGAAAGAACTGATGTTGTTATGCGACAACGGCGTGGAGTGCGGTCAATGCCCTCAAGTTGTATTTTCTCGTGCCACGCAGTCGCGACGAGTCACTGAATGTTGCCGTGTCGAGGTCGCGATCTGCATCGCCATAACCCTCGAAAATATCATCACGGTCTCCGACACCCTTAAATCGGTCGAACAGTTCCTCCATCCAGTCGTCAAAGCTGTGGTCAAAATCACCACGCCCGGACCAAAGGTCGTCACGAGCAGACGAGTACGACGGGTACCACGAGAGCGGAACGATACTTCTCCCGAGGCGCACATCATCTGCGGTAAACTCTTCGCGGTGGTCGTCCTGAGTGACCTCGTGATCACCGCAGATCTCCCAATCGGGAATGCGCATTTGGTCGCTGACCGAGAGAAAGTCGTACTCGATTTCGATTGCCGAATAATCCGAGATTCGCGAGAAAAACTTTTCCATGTGCGCCTCGTCCCGCGCAAACCGCCGGTCGTACTTGGCCTCGAGTCTCGGCTGTTGATGCCGATAGTCTTGGCGCCCGTACTTCGGGCAATGCGACTTCCAGCTACGACGCGGGCCTCGGCGATCGTTCCGACGCTCGTCACAAGAAGGCATCCTGCGACGCCCAATGTTGGGCAAGCCACCACGAGTCGACTGCTGACCGACGTGGATGCGGTCGGCTTCTTCACAGCTGATGAAGGTCAGTCCCCGTCCCTGATTGTCTTCATCCGGCTGGATGCGCGACAAGTAGGCATCCAATGCCCGCTCCTGGAATTCATCATCAGACAACTCTTCCTCGATTGCCTCGAGCACGAATTCATCCGACGGCTCCCAGTCAGTGACCGAGACGCCGATCAGCTTGCAAATGTGCATCGTGAGGTCGTACATGAACTTCGTCTGCTGACGCTCGTTCATTGCGCAGAACCTGGCGAAGATGCCACGCACTTCATCCGACGGCTCATGGCCTTCTTCATCGTCACGTTCGGCGTTGCCATTCATGTCGACATATTCGATTGTGTACACCTGATGATTGTCCCACCCGAGGGTAAGCAAGTCACCCTTCAGCTCGTCGTACGATTGCTCGTAGCCGGTCAGCGGCTCATCGGCATCAGCCGGACGAGCAACACACCCACTCATGATGAGCGGCTTGGAAATGAACTCGCCGGTTTTCCGGTCAAAGGGAGCGCGCATTAGATGATTCTCCGTAAATGCGGTTGTGAGATACAACACTCTTTTTGATTGGCAATGAGCAACTTAATGCTATTCCGACCAGTATCCATTATAGCATGCCAAGTGCCTAAGTGTCAAGCATCTGGGGTAAGCCAGCCCTGGTAGAAAGGTATTTGGGGGAAAGACCTAACGGTTTACTTATCACTATTTTTGAATACCTCAGTTATCCTTTATGAATGAAGTTAATTTTCTTAAATACGTGGCAAGGAAAGACTGGGGAGCCTTTTGCTGACTTCATGCGTACCCACGCAGACAGCACTGACGTGTTTTGCCTACAAGAGACAAATGATTTGGCCAAAACAACGTGCAGTACCCTTCTTCCAAAACACCACCTCACTTCAGCCACAAAGCTGGTGTTACACTTTCGTGCAATAAACTCGACACTCTCGGCTTCACACACAGAGCTCGTCTCCTCTCAAGGTGTGTTTTTGGACAGGAGTGACGTCGGCCTTGGTCTCTATACCGAGATTCTTGTTGGGGGCAAGATTATTCACATATTCAACTTTCACGGCTCTTCTCGTCCGACCGACAAACTCGACAACCCCAGTCGACTCGACGCATCGCGCGGAATCATTAACTTTATGTCGGGGAAAGTCGGCCCCAAGATCATTGGTGGAGATTTTAATCTGCTTCCAGAAACGGAAAGTGTACTGCTGTTTGAAAAAAATGGTTATCACAATCACGTAATGCGAAACAATATTGCAACGACGCGTAACCATCTTGCGTGGGACCTTTATCCCGATAAAAAACAATATTATGCAGACTATGTTTTCACGAGCCCGGACGTATGTGTACAAAAATTCTCCGTTATCGCAAACGAAGTTTCTGATCACTTGCCACTCATTCTCGAGTGCACACTATAATTACACAGAACCTCACAAGGAACGGTCCTTCTGTTGGGTTACGTCTTTACTTCCATTTCTCTTAATATGGCGATACGTTCTTCGGCGGGTGGATGGGTCATAAAAAGCTTGGTCATAAATTTTCCCGTTCCACTAAATGGGTTTGAGATATACAGATGCGCATAGGCGTTTGATGCCGTCGTGGAAGGAGTCATATTGCCCGCCATGTGTATTTTCTCAAGGGCAGAAGCGAGACCATCAGGGTAGCGGGTAAGGAGAGCACCGGATGCATCGGCCAAGAATTCGCGTTTTCGAGAAACCGCGAGACGAATCATGGTGGCGGCGATAGGCGCAAGGATTGAAGCTACGATGGCGACGATCAGTAAAAGTCCTCCACCCTCCTTACGATTTCCACCCCCGTACATAGACATGCGTAAAAATAAATCAGAAACAATTGCAATAATACCTGCGAGTACAACCACGACGGTGGACACCAATGTGTCGCGATTTCCGATGTGAGACAGTTCGTGCGCAAGTACACCCTCAAGCTCACTCTTGCTTAAGATGGCAAGCAATCCTGTGTGCACCGCAACTGCTGCGTGTTCGGGGTCGCGCCCCGTCGCAAACGCATTTGGCGAAGGGTCATCGACAATATAGAGAGCGGGCATCGGAAGCCCTGCGGTGATAGAAAGATTTTCTACGATATTCCAAAGGTCTGGATGGGAAGCGTGGTCGACGGGTTTTGCGTGGACCATCGAAAGCACGAGTTTGTCAGAATACCAATAACTCCCGACATTCATGACAATGCTCAAAATAACCGCAGCATAGATAATTCCGGGATTGTGATACACAGTGCCAAAAAGCCAGCCCAGTGCGATGATAAAGACGAAAAATCCCGTAAGTAAAAACCAGGTTTTTGTCACATTTGCTGATTGGTGGGTATATAAAGTAGCCATAGATAACTAGAAGTAGTCAGTAGCGAGTAGAAAATTCAAAAGAAAATAACTTCAATACCAGTACCCCGGAAGGAAATGCGCCGTCAGTGCGGATTGAGCTAGAACTTTACTGCAACGTTTTGCTGAGCGACATCTCCATCAGGGAGATCGAAGAACTCTTTTTTCATGAAGTTAAACATGTTTCCAATGAGGTTGCTCGGAAAAGTGGCGACCGCGATATTGAGGTCGCGCACGTTGCCGTTGTAGAAACGACGAGCGGCTTGAATTTTGTTCTCGGTGTCAGATAGCTCGGTCTGCAGACTGAGGAAATTTGTATTCGCCTTCAAGTCTGGGTATGCCTCAGAGAGAGCAAAGACGGACTTGAGTGCATCGGTAATCATATTCTGTGATTTTGCCTGCGCAGCAGGAGTATCACTTCCCTGCATTGCCATGTTGCGTGCCTCGACGACCTTGGTAAGCGTTCCCTCTTCATGCTTGGCATATCCCTTTACCGTTTCAATGAGATTGGGAATAAGGTCATAGCGTCTTTTGAGCTGAACCTCAATATCGGACCATGCCTCTTCTGAGCGGGCAATCAGCTTTACAAAGTTGTTGTACATACCGACTAACCAAATAACGAGCAGTAGTGCGATTCCTAAAAAAATTAATGATGACATAAGGGTTAATTAGCGAGTTAAATAATAAGGCGCAAAACGCTGTTTGCCGACTGATAGATATATATGGACAATTATACTCCTGTACCAGCTGAGGGCAAGGACGGTCCTTTGAGATGACGGTAGAGCATTTGGGCAAGACGGAAAAGTGCATAGAAGAGAACTCCAAAGAACGCAATCTTGAGCAAAAAGAGAGGGAGATTCACGAGAAATACAATCAATTGATCGACAAAACGAGTTAAATCTCGGAGTGTTTCACGTGCGGAATTCTTAAAGACCGAAAGTGGACGCCACTCGTTTTTTGTCACAACTGAAGCAATTTCCTGCGTGAGTGTGATGTGCATAGAGGACATCGCAACCTGACGAGCAAGATGATTTTTTTGTCCCTGTAATTGCTCGATACTCTGCCGAGTTTGAGAAAGGACATTGGTCACCTGGAGAATGTCACTGATGGTTCCTGAACGTTTCATGATTTCCAAATACTGCGCTTCGGTCGAATGTAAATTGCGGAGCCGTGCCTCAAGATCGACAAACTGCGCAGACACATCGCTTGAGGTGATGCGTTCGTTCGTCACACGAAGTGCTACTTTCTTAATACTCTCAAGCGCGCGGTCAAACTTGTCGCTCGGAATCCAGAGCGTGATGTCACCCTGCCTCGTATTATAGTAATCACTTACACTGGAATTTCCGACTTGCCCTCCCAGCTCTCTGCGAATCGCATCAATCTGCTTTGCGCTTACATCCACGTCTTCCACTTTTAGAGTGAGTTCGGCACTCTTGATAATCATCGATTGTGCTTCTGGGACACCACTGCCTTGTGGTGCGGGCATTGCCATATCTTCATTCATTTGTCGACCGCCAACATAGGCCATTTTTGCCGAGCCTTCAACGTCAGATGGAGCGGAGCCGGCGTACATAGCTGGCATTCCTTCAGATATGCTTCCTGAGAGGCCGAGTGAATGCTGATTGTATCCAATGATTCCCCAAATACTTACACCAAATATAAAAGTAGCAAGTAAAAGAAAAACAAAGAGCACTGCTCGCTTCGGCGTCATTTGTTTCAGTGATGTCATGTCCATAATGTTAATATACTCTGTTACGAGCGAATATATAGTAAAGTATACCAGCTGAAGTGGGCGTCGCACAGTACACAAATGTGTACATCCGAGGAACGAACAATAGTCGATTGAAAAGTAAAAACCGCACAACTGTGTGCGGTCGAATTCATGCTCCTACACCAAATCCACCGATCCTATGTGTCCCATTTTCGGACAACATCGCAGCAGAGGGCACTCTCGCCCGCGAACGAATCATACGCTCATCCCGGCTGGCCCCCAGAAAAATCTTGTGCTCTTTCCCTTCAAACATCCCAACGTAAAATGGCCTTCCATGCCCCACAAAAACATCACGGCCGTCCTTGTCTTTCCAATACGGACCGAACTTTGGAAACTTCGGGTGCTCAGTATACAGTGTCGGCTCAACCAGTTCGTCGTCACTGTGCTCTTGAACAAGTGTCTGGGATGAATCGAGGATATAGAACTCTTCTTGCTCGCGATTCTGCAAATCAATGTAGTAGCGACGACGACCTACTTGTCGCACGAAATGAAGGCGTTCTTCGAACTTTGGGATTGGTCGCGGTGGGACGGGGATCAGATGTACCTTAGACATTTGTTGCTCCAATTTGCTGTTAAAAAACTAACTCAAATTCAAAATAACCCAAAGTTGCAAATTTGTCAATCAATTATCCTGGCATAAAAAAAGACACCGGCTGGTGTCTTAAATTGGGGCATGGTGGCCTCTCTCAACTATGCAGTGCGAACTTTGGGCGACACGACCTGAGGTCGTTTCATCAAACACGCTAGCGTCCAGTCATTGATGGAGGGTCCATCTGACTCCAGCCGTGTTGGTTTCTTGTCCGAATAAAGAGAGTCGGGGTGACCCAATTCATCATCTGCAATATCCAAAACTGGAACGCACTTGGGAACTTTCTGTCTTCGCGACATTCAATCTCCTTGGTTGTCGGTGTGACACACCACACATGTGATGTGTCAAATATTATCTACTCATTTTTTTGTTTGTCAACTATCAAGGGGTAAATCTTGCAAAAAAATAAATATGTGATATAATTCGTCTTAGGTTCTTAATACAAACAAGAGACAAAGGAGTCTACATGCTTGATGTACACGTCTTGGCCGACCAAGTGAGTCATTTTCTCAAAACTGAGTATCAGCGTGTCCCACGAGAGAAGTTGCCATTTAACCTTGCATTCACACGAGTCATGGACAGTTGTGGAGTGCTTGGCAAAGACCGCATATCTCTCAAAAAAGAAATTGGTTCCATTCTCGCTGCTCGACCACGGAAGGCTAAAAAGAAGCCGGGTGACACGATTCTTCACCCCGCCATTTCTCTTCCAACGATGACGTTTGTCGTTGTGGAGGCCAATCGCAGAGTGGTGGTTCTCCGATGCCAAATGATGGGTGACAACATCACCTATCGTCGCAATGGGCTTGGGCAAGTGATCTACACCGCATCGACCGGACATCCCCCGCAGGTTGCAATTGCTCTGGGCCTCCTGCGTGCTGAGGAAATTTTTAAAGAAATGGACAGTGTAGTTGTTCGTGACGAACTGATATACACAGAAAGCCAGTCTGACGACCTCATCACACTCATAATCGGGGAAAAGTACAAGATGGTTGCATGTCGGGGTATGCGAGGTGACATCATCGCGCAAGCAAGTGAACTGCAATCTGGGAAACCGCTCAAGCAAAATGAAATTCCCAAAAAGCTCGTGAGTGAAGCGCGAGGGATTGCTAGGCTTTACTTCAAGGATATCCGTACGCGAGACATGTTTGTTACCTAAAAAATACAACAACTCGCTTCATTCATAAGCGAACACTTATGTTCTCCACAGGCGCAACCCCAAATGGTTGCGCTTTTTTTACTTGAGGATGGTATACTTTAGGTATTAGCCATAACGCTTATATCATCTCCAGAAAACTCTTTCACAAATAATTCGCCAATTTCGAGCGCCGATGAAGATAAAATTTTAAGACATATCGAGATATGTCGCAAAATTTTCTCAATATCGGAGCCGAAATTTGTGAATTATTGTGAATAGGTTTTTTAGAGATGGTATTACATCATGCAAAGCAATCACGCATATAATTTAATGAAGCAATACGTTCAGGAGCATAAAAGCCTCTGGCGCATTAAGCGTGATTACATCAAGGACGCCAAAGGGCACCCCGATGCAGTTGCGTTTTGGAAGAGGATGCAGACCGATAAGGAGATGCACTTGAAAGAGTTGCAGAAGCTTATCGCGAAGTACAATAAGTAGAACTTCCAGAGAGTGGCAAAACAAAATCCCCCGCGTCCGCAAGCGCGAGGGATTTTGTGTTTTATATTGCGTAATTGCAAAGTACAGTTGGCGTTTACAGAGAATGCATCTAAAATGTGAAAAGTGTTCTTAGGAGTGAATATGGAAATCGATGGAAATATTGTGCGCATAGTGTCTGCACACGTCGTACTCCAGATTGGCGACAACGGACATGTGATGAAAATAGAAATTAGCGACAAGGGAAACGGAGAAATTTTTGGTGCAGTCGTAGTAGAACACAAGTTGCCAAAGGGGGGTACTTGTAAACAATGCAGTCCAAATGTGCTCACTCTGCACACTGAACTGAAAGCGCTGATTCAACACTCGGTGCACATCCACTTAAAACATTGTCACAACAAGCCTCGAAAACAGGCGCTTCGACTTATCTCATAAACTCCCACTTCTTGTGGGTTTTTTTACTAATATCATCGTTAAAAATTCGGCTGATGGAAATACTTTTTATAAAAGGCGTTAATGATTTTCACTGCAGCCTCAGGTGTATCAACAACATGAAACAGCTCAAGGTCTTCCAGGTGAATATTTTTCTCCTGTAACATGCTCTCTTTGAACCAGTCCACAAGTCCACCCCAATATGCACTTCCCACAAGTACGATGGGAAATCGGGCAATTTTTTCCGTTTGAATAAGCGTCAACGCCTCCGAGAGCTCGTCGAGTGTTCCGTATCCGCCAGGAAGCACCACAAAGCCCTGGGCGTAGCGCATAAACATAACCTTGCGCACAAAAAAATACTTAAAATTAAATATTTTATCAAAGTCTATAAAATCATTGTGTTTTTGCTCAAATGGAAGATGGATGTTTAACCAACAGACTTTCCACCAGCACGTTGTGCCCCTCGATTGGCTGCTTCCATTACTCCTCCCCCACCTCCAGAAATAACTCCATATCCACTTTTGGTAAGCTGATAGGCAATCTCCTCTCCGAGTTTGTAATATGCGTGCTGTGGATCAGTACACGCAGAGCCAAAAATAGAAACACAAGGTCCAATATTATTTAAGCGTTCAAATCCGTCAACAAATTCGGCCATCACCTTAAAAATATGCCATGAATCATTGCCCTTCGTGCCATACTTCCAAGTCCTCATAGCAACTTTTGCAAATGCTTTCTTAATACGTGCATCATTCCGTGAAATTTCTTTTTGGGACATAGGTGTTTAATAGTTGTAACCAAAGAGTGCATGAGTAAGTTGCGTAAACAATTGCACGACTATATTATTTTTTTAAGTTCCATTAAATTTGCTACAACGAAATCAGGGGGTAAAAGTTCTCCTACAGGTATATTCGTAGCAAGTGGAGTTCGGTCAATGCGTATGCAACGGATATCTGGATTAACTCGTTTTACCTCATCGATGTTTGCCGATAAATCATCTACAAATGCATGCTCCCATCCCGAGTCAGGTGTGCGTGCGAGATACTCTTTCGCCTGCGCTCCTTTTCCGGTCTGGTTTTCCACTCCTCCACTCGTAATGAGGACATCGTCAACGAGTACGGCCACACCTGATCCACGGAGTTTTTTGCGCTGGAGGAGTGTGTTCACTGCATACGTAAGAATAACTACACGATGAGTTTTTCTGATTTGCCTTAAAAAATGAACTGTATCAGGATAAAGAAACGCAGGATAGTCGGGCGGGTCTATGGCCCCCCCCGTTAGCTCCAAAATACGCTCAAATCGATTTGGGCCGAGCCACATATAAAATAGGTCAGTATCAAACAATGTGCGGTCAAAATCAAGAAATAAGACAGGTTTCACATACTCATAATAGCATTACCGGTAATGTGTAAAATGCTTGACTTTTTGTTTAAAATTTGCTATAATTTTATAAGATTCTTCGTGCTATCCGCCTACATTATTGGGGATAGATTGACAATTAAATAGTTTTTAAGGAGGCATTATGGCCTATATCCATCCAGATCTCAAGGATGAGTTGCCCGGACTTGCCATGGCAGGTCTCAATTTGATTGCCACACTGAGGCAATCCGGAAACAATGCTCGGCACGCAAGTGCTGATGGAGGACCCATGGTGGGTGCGCTGTCTGCTATCGTTGCATTCATTGTGCGTATCTGGGAAGAAAAAGGAGGGGGCATCAAAGATGAGAGCGAGCTCCTCGAGTCGCTTTTTTCCAATCCGGACCCGAACGTCAAGAGCAGGAAACTAGATTTTCTCGACCACAAAAAAATTTCCGCGGTTATCAAGGAAATGACTCCGTCTGAACGGAAGGTTTTCCGAATTGCCATTTTTCTCATGAATCCAGAAGTGACGATGGTTGATGTTCCGGAAGTGAGAAATGGAGACAAGGTGACTCAGAAGGCGTCGACTAGAACCGAAAGAACTGGCGTCGACGCTCGCATGAATGTGCTTTGCGGAATAGCAGGGCATGTAAACGAAGACCTGAGTAACGCAAAGGATGTGTCAGAAATGCTTCGAGGCACTGGTGCACTTGGAGCAAACAACGAATCGCTAAAGTTTCTTGTCGTTGTGCAAAATGCACTCAAGAAATTTCTCTGCGCACTTTTTGGCGTTACGGAAATTGATCAGATAACTTCAACTCTTGTTGGGGAGAAAGCCAAGGAGTTGGGCGCAATGATCAAAGTTCCCGATGTGCGTGCGCCAGGTCCCCCCGTGGGTTTCCTGATGCGTATCGCACGGGCTGTGACTCCGGGTTCTTACGGGAGTGCTAAACGACCAAAGGAAGGTCGCACCGTGCTCGGTGTTTGGGTTGGAATAGGCATTGCCCTCTGCATTGCCTTTGGAGTGGCGCAGTACTATGGCTATTTCTCAGATCGACCGCTGACAAAGCAAAACAAGGCGCAGGATGAAATAAACCTTCTGCTCAACAACTATCAACCGACCCCGCTGTCGGCTGATAAGCCGAAACAGTAAGGTCTCACTGGAGAATACAATGGCTACAAATGGACCGCCCCTCTCTACAGGTACGAAAGTTGCCCTTGGACTTGGAGGCATTGTTGCTTTCCTTGGACGGAGAGTGATAATTGCTTACTACGGTCGGACCGTGCAATTCCTCACCGATCCGTACATCAAGTACGTCGGTGGTGTTATGCTCGCGACTATTCTTGGCTTACTGCTCAACTTCGCCTTCATGATGACAGGAGCTCGTGGCCTTCAAACCATCCTTGCCATCCTGCTACCGTTCGTCGCGCTCTTCTATTCGTTTATGCCGGCAATCGGTCCTCCGCTTGTGGTCGTCACAGGTGGGCCGAAAAATCTCTTTAAGATGATGGCGCTCGTAATCTGGTGGCTGGAGTTTTATATCCTCGTCACCATGGTGGCACCGCTGCACATGTATCCCGCATTGTTCTGGCTCCTACATATCCCGATCATTGGTGCACTCGCACTGCTGGGAACGGGACATGTTCCCGTGGACAGCGAAAAGGTGTACACGCGATGCTTCTATGCCACCATTTGGCTACTCGTTATTGTGGTGCTTGTGGTATTTGTCCGACGTGAACATTTGCAAGTGGACTGGGCGATGTGGAAAGCCAGCAAAACATCTCAGGCACAAGCAGACATCGATGTGCAGTCAATCAAGAATGCTGACGACTCCATGGCTGAGTGGGTCAAAAAGAATGTGAAGCCAGGTCCACGTGGCGAACAATTGATCATCGTCAAGGATGCGGAGACAGGGAAACTGAAAGCAGTGCCGGCGCAACCGTACATCGACCAGGAGCAGGCGCGTGTGGATGCAGTCATAAAGTCCATTCGCGGAAGAAAATCGGGCACAAGTTTGACGCCAGATGGCAATCTACCCGGATGGGTCCCAGCGTGGGCTCGTGAATGGGGGCCAGTACAGTGGATGGCGGGCTCGGCGCTCGGACTGGTCGTGATGCATGTACTTTTGTGGTCACCATTCCTGGCGCTACTGGCTTGGCTTGGGTTTAAAGTCGGCACAAAGGACGACGACACAAAAGTTGTTGCAAAAAAAGTGGTTTCATCTGACGGAGTGAGTGTCACAACCCTTGTGGTCTTGGCCTTACTCCTAGCAGGTGGGTACTACTGGTACCAATCCGCAAACGACCCCACAAAGGTCCATGCGCCGATTATCCCAACGCCAACTATTACATACGGTGACGACACGAGCACGAGAGATGCATCGAAGTGGAAAGTGCAGTTCACTGACCTTCTGGGGAATTTTCCTCAAGCTCCTCACAGCGGAAAATTTGAGGGTTACCTCACCCGTGGGAGCTACGCCACATCTGGGATAGACATGGTCATTTCTTTCGGTGCAGGACAGAACTACGACCTCAAGTTGTTCGATGGGGCGTGTGTGCCAGGAAAGGGCTATGTACCGCGCAAGTGTTCCGGAAATTGGGATGCGGGGTACGGCCGGGCAGGAGTCTTTGATGCAGAGTGGAGCCCACAAGGCGACAATCTGCGGGTCAAACTGTACGACACTCCCCACCTATGGGAAGTGCAGAAAAAAAAGCTCAGCCATCATGCAGAGCTACTCATTGTCCTCAAGTAAGTTCTTTTGTATTGCAACGCCACGATGAAAATCGTGGCGTTTTTCTTTTGACAGAAACGTGTTAATTTTTTAGTCTTTTATTTAAGGGTCCATTCTTATTCCCGGAGTAGTCCCACCCCCACCCCCACCAATCCCAAGAGTTTCCTGAAAAAATCCGACAATAGCCCACAAGGAAAAAACCACCGCAATACCCACTAGACTCCAAATCATCATTTTTTTGCCGTCCTCGAGGGATTTCTCGTCTCCAGCATTCCAAATAAATTTTACCATGCCCCAAAAAAACGCCGCTATAGCGAAGGTTAAAAAGAGTACGGTGAGTGCGTCAAACCATACTGTAGCCTGATCGATAACAGTAAACACATCAGTGAAAGTGAGCTGGTAAAAAAGTAAGCATAGAAAATAAGAAAAATTTAGACATAGTCCATTACGCTATCACTGGCACCAATTGTAGAAAGGATGAGCCGCATAATTGCAAAGACCGAAACCATAATAACCATACCTGTTATACCCCAAATCATGCTTTGTCGGCCCTCTTCCCTTGCCTGTTCGTTATCGGGGTCCCAAACATATTTTACAACACCAAAAATGAAATACGCAGTTGCGAGCCCGAACATAAGTGCAATGAGTGGATTTAATATATTGAGAGAAATTCTCCCAACAAAGTCGAGTACGCTTTGGGGAATAGTGGCCGCTTCAGCTCTATTCGGAAGAAAGAAAAAAATAGTGTTCATGGTGGACATAGTATAGCAAGCGAAGCGTTCTCTGTGCAATATTATATCGGGAACGACAACAGTGCCGCTCTATAGTTTATGGGACTTACCTATGAACGGCCACAGTAGTCCTTTTAATCGTGATACAAAAAAACCACGATATTGTGGTTTTTTTGTATCTTTCTGAAGAAAGACTAGACTGGTAGAACGAGTGTTGCGTCAGCAGGAGTACCCTGTTGAATTGTTCCCGTAATTCCAAATGACTCCTGGAAGAAGCCTATGATTCCCCAGAATGCTACCATGACAAAGATGGCGACCATTCCCCAAATCATCAACGTCTTTCCTGACTCCTTTGCAGCCTCATCATCTGCATTGGCGATGTATTTGACCAAACCCCAGAAGAATGCGACGACCGCAAGGGCCATAAGGAGTGGGATAAGGAGGTTAACCATGCCTTGAATAAGTCCGATAGTCTCCGCAAGGGCTGCAAACGCAAACATTGGACTTAAGAACAGAACACCAGTAATTATTTTCTTCATATATGTGAAGGGCTAACGTTATTAAATAATATAGAACAAACTTATTAAAACTATACATTCATGATATCCCCCAGTGTCTTCATTGGCAATCGCCTAGTAAAGAAAACTGTGGATTAGTATCACGTGTAGTAATATGACCATTATACTTAGTTATGTGTAAAATGTCAACGGAATTATGGAAGCTAATAACATAGTTAGTTTGAGGACTCATTTTTCCTTGCAGATAGTTACTACATCAAATACAATCACCAAATCGGTGGTTTTTTAAATTAGAAATTGCCTGAAAATAGAAAATGAGGGTTCGCATAGCCTGAGTGTTGGGTAGGGGCCCAACACGCAAGACTTGTTGAGGGGTTTTCCGAAAGCCCCAACAAGTGGACAGCCTCTGAAATGAAACATTCTTTTGGTTCACTCGAATGAAATTGAAGCGAGCTTCATTCCATCCTCGTTTCCAAAAGTAAGAGGATAGTGCAAGGAATTGTATAATTAAAGCACGGAGGGTTCGCATAGCGGTCTAGTGCGCACGCTTGGAAAGCGTGTGAGGTGTCAAAGCCTCCGAGAGTTCGAATCTCT
>JAYSSO010000008.1:0-14897 GCA_043720495.1 Candidatus Lloydbacteria bacterium
AGGGTCATGTATATAGCATAGTCTTGAAAACCAAGGTTTTCAAACTTTCCTTAGTGGACATGCGGCAGAGACCGCATGGTATGGCGAGGCGCTAATAAATTGAGTAAAACAAAAAACCGCTTCGTGAGAAGCAGTTTTTTAAAACGAAGTCTTATTTATGCAACCTGCACGTTGACTGCGTTGGATTTCATTTGACCATTTTTTTCGACTTTCTCTACTTCAAAGGTCACTTCCACCCCCTCCTTGAGGGCATCGAATTCAACCCCCACAAGTGCATTGCGATGAAAGAAGAGGTCACTCTCCATTCCTTCTGCCTTGATAAAACCGAAACCATTCTCCTTGAGTGTCTTAATTATTCCTTTCATATTTTTTTATTTAAACAAGCTACGTAATATACAAACTGCACATACAATAGTGCGATAGAAGAAAATCGACCTCACTTCAAACAACAACTTTTGTGCATCAAGAGTATCATTTTGGAAACAGAAGTCAATAGGTCACGCATACAAATCAAACTAAACACACAAAAACCCCAATGTGGTGGGGGTTATTTTTTGCTTCCGGGAAAAAGACTTGAGAAACCATCGAACACATTGCCAAAGTCCGGGAGTGTGCTTTGACCGAGCGGCGTATAGCGGAAGCACTATGGGCAATACTCCACCACACTTCGGACAGGTCAGTTCATAGTTTTCCCGTGCCCTTTTTCAGAAGCAGACATTCTGAGCTTGGCGGTGCACCCCTTACATTGAAACACATACACTCTTTTTCACGCATACACCTGATGAACACGAGATTCTACGCCAACCGTAGAATGGTTTTTGCGAAATACAAACATTCAAGAAGTGTCGTTGCGTTAAATTGACAAAAGATATTCAAAGGATAGAGTCACTAATGGGAAAATGGAATCAATGATGTTCATTTACAACCTTAAATTGAAAAAAGGGGTATAGAATGAAAGATGGTAAAGCGTTTCTCGGTTCTATATCCGCGATTCTCACTTATAGCTTGCTGGGGTTAATCGCATGGAAGGCAGAAGTTTTCGGAATGGTCACGACAGAGCTGATCTTATTTATGTCTGGAAGTTTTCGAGAGGTTGCCAATAATCATACAACTTTTTTGATGATGTTCCCGATCATATTTGCGGTGATCATTATCCAACTTCCTTGTAGCCTAGGCGCGAGTTTTCTTCAGTCAAAGATGCTCAACCACATGGGCAATCATGCGACAAAAAACCTGTTGACTAATATGAAGACTGGGAATCACTTCTTCACTTTCTTTGTGATAGTTCTAGCTGAAGAACTCTTTGCACGCTGGCTCTTTCTCGGTGTTCTCACAAAGATGCCGTTTTTGTCCGGTACGGTTGCATTCTATATACTGCTCCTGATCGGAAATAGTGTTTGGGCATTGATACATTTGTGTAATTACGATAAAAATGACCGCCAAGTCCTCCGAGTGTTACCACAATTCATTGCAGGAATATTCTTTGCTTATGTTTTTGTGAAATACGGGTTACTTGCCGTAGTCTTAGCACACTTCGCCTCAAATGCTATATTGTTCTCACTTCACAAAGTTGAGCGATTCAACATGATTGACGCACTACACCTCGGTTATGCAGTTTTGTGTGTAAGCATAAGCTATCTAATGTTGGTCCACCCACTAGCTGACATACTTCCATGGTTTGGCGATGATCCAGTATTTCAACTACAAAAATGGGAGTTCTGGGATTATGTTAAAGTCTCGGTGTTTTTCTCCTCAAGTTTCACTATTCTATTCAGTCTCTTATTGTATGATCGAGGTGGATCAGAAATCATGAAGTCCGACAAAAAAATCGGACCAATGCATTACATTATTGCCATACCGATCACCACCGTGCTTCTGTATGGCATTTATTCATTCCTTGGATTGTTCATTAATAATGTGCCATTTCGCATGGTCATACTTGCTATACTATTTACATTCCTAAGTAAAAGTCAAAGTGGAAGTGCCATGACGCGTTCATTTTGGATGGGATTGTTCAATACCTACATCACAATATGCATCTTGCAGGCATTCGACACCTGGACAGCTCTTGGTTTTATCACGGTTGAATTCTTGGTATTGTTACCCATGATTGCACTGTGCGAAAGAGCTAAATCTAAGTTGGCCTAACCTAACTGGAGGCGGAATTTTCCGCCTCCTTTTTTATGCCTCAAAGATGAAAATGGGGACTGTCCCCATTTCGGATGCTACCGTCACTCCAGATTTTCAAGTAGACTCACTTTCAAATAGTCACCTTGGATGGTTCCACTGAAGAGAGCGCTCTTCGCAACTATCCTTGGTGGTTTGCTCTATCAGTTTTATATGATACTACCAAAACGAACAGCACTAAGTGAAACGGTGAGCAACAAGCCACGTCATGAAAACCCCTATGATATTCAAATCTTTCTCAAAAAAAAGTTGAATCAAAAGGAAATCAGTAACACACCACTGACTCCCGGTGACCCGGGACTCTTACTAGGAAAGACTAATGGAGAGTGTTACCTTTTGGTCTGTCTCCCCCATCGTCACGGTCATGATCCTGCTCGTATTGGCTGTCCAAGTCTTCAAGCACCCCATTTATTACCGCTCCAGGTACTTTGCGAATTTCATTTTCACGCGCTATTTCTGACTCTACTGGAGTAATACCTAGCTCAGGAAGTGGCTCACGATTTATTTGGTTAACCATATAGTCATTATGACCTCCTCTTCCATTGAGTCAAGCCATGTCCTACAGAAAGTGCATGAATCACGTGGTGCTACTCTATAAACGGTGCAAGCTGATCGACAGTGAGGCGAATTTGTAGGGCGGGAACTTCAGAAGTCTTCCCAAATCCGCATCCACTTGGATCAACCCAGATTTTGCCAGTGAGCGAGAGTGCGGAGCCGGAGTTTGCGTGCCAGTGAACAGCATCGCACTTATCGGGAGTGGCTTCGCGAAATTGTGATACAGGGAAACACTCAGTTCCCTGCTTCAGCACCACAATTTTATTACTCGATGGATCTTCGGTAATACCCGGGCAAGTTGCTGTAATACTTGTGCGTGATTGTTGAGCAGCAGCGCGAGGTTCCTCCTTCTTCACCTCTGGCTTTGCTATGCAACGAAAGGCAGGTGACTCCACGCGCATTGTGTCTGCAGTAGATTCAAATTCTGTTCCGTGCGTGAAGCGTTTGACTTCGGCGGGTGGCTCACCAGGCGAAGTCCAACCGAGCTCCGCAGTGAAGGCAACGGTGGCAAAACCAGGTGCTTCACAGGTGAAGCTCTGCTCCGCCGAAAAACGTTCTTGTTGTAGAGATGTCGTGGGCGGTCTATCCAGTGCCACGCTTGGCGTAACCACGCCACTACCCTCAAACTTCCCCTTAAGCGTCCAAGGCGATTTTGCTCCATGACTAAACACAGACACTTCTCCACTGGCGGAAGTAAATTCTACATCGCGCTTCTTTCCTGTTTTATAGACTGTTGCGCGAACGGAAAATGTATCACCCACATAATGATCTCCGGGATGCCCGACGGAAGTGCTGAAGAATCCGAACTGCGACCGAGCAAGTGTAACATCTTCTTCGGGTTCTGTGAGTGGGCGTCCGCCGCCACCCACCGCGACGGCAGTTTCCCCCCTCGGATCAACCCACGTTTTATCAGTCAACTCTTTTATTGGTGACTGTGCATATGCATAACGAATATACGTCTGTGCTCCAGGCCAATAGCTAGGTAAATAATTTCCTCCCTGCACCTCATACAAGTCTCTCGAAGGTGCTCCTAATGTGTCCGGGTCAGTAAACCGCACAATATCTTTACCGTCCTTCCGACCAGCGCCCACCACCGTGACAAGATGCGCCCCTGCAGGAGTACCGCTTGCATTATAGAACGCAAGCCATGCCTCGATAGCCTGCCCCTTTTCAATTTCAGCTGCTATTTTTGAAACAATATCGGGGTCGTCTGAAAACCCGATTTGGTGCGCCTCAAGCGGAAGGTCATGTCGCTTAATGAACTCATTCTTTCCACTAATGATGTTTTCGTGCGCGACACCATCGTTCCAAGCGACATCCCCCTTGATCTCGTCGATCAAATCGTTGACGTCCCCCTTCGGCATACGGTCCTCCATGTTGTATTTCTTGGCAAGAAATCTAAATGAGTTTGAAATAGCAGTTGGGGCGCACTCATTCCACTGTTGATTTTGGTCGGGAACTTCCATGTGCCGTGCATAGTAGTCACCAGGAGCTACGGGTGCTACTGCTTGTGCATATGCAATGGAAACACCCATCGCAAGCGGTCGGCCTGTAGCAAGCTTGCCGGTAGGATCGAGTGTCATATGAATATCACGTACCTCGCGCTGAATATTCGTAATGGTAAATTCTTTCATTTCCTTTGCGTCTCCCGCCCACGCACCATTCCACACAGTGCCCAAGAGTACTTCATCAGTCAAAAGTGCAGTTCCTGAAATTGGCTTCTCTCCAAATGTTGGATCTACAATATATATTGCAAAGCGGTTGGCTTCGCCCGAAAAAACTTCGGCAAAAGAGTTCCGCACCACCCACTCTTCCTGCACACCCGCAGATGATTCATAAGAGGCAAATATGCCATCTCCATTCACGTCAATTCCTACATTAGCGTAAAGATCACCATCATGCGTACTGGTGAACGGAATATATACAAATCCCTGAGTTGTCGGCTTGTCTGCTAGGACTGTGTGGTAGAGCGTGATGCCGTCTCCAATGAGCGATTTCTCTAATCCGCTAAATATGAATAAAGAAAGTGTAAGTAAAAGAAACACCACCACCATGACAATAGACGTTTTTTTCATCTACTATTTTTAGCACAAGAATATACTTCCTTCAAATAACACCACGGTACTTGTATTTTGCGCTTTGGTGCGTTAGCGTTCATAGAGATTGTTCACCAAAAGGCACATCATGACGAAAGCAATGCCGATCGCTCCGGTCAATTTTTCAAATACCTACCACGAGAGAGACGAGGCGGGGTCTGAATTCTACACCCCAGCTCCAATCCAGCTTGATGATTTTCTCAAGAAGATTGAGGTGTTTGCGGGAATCCACCGAAAAAACGTCTATATTTATGCGAACAATGCCGGGCTTGTCGTGCTTCGGCAAAATAAGGCAGACAAAGCAAAGCTCGAACGCGAAAGCAAGAAACTGGCTTTCGCATTTCGGTCGGTCTATGTCACACCGAATACCTACGACAAGATCAGAGCACTGGCATTCCAAATGCGTATTTCTTTGACGTACGAATTTATCGGTGACATCATCGGAAGGGAACTCGCAAAACTCGGAAGAAACCTTAAGTGCGATCTTCCAAAAATTCATGAACGTCCAGGGATGCCTGAGGGATTAAGCGATGAGATGTCTATACAGTGGCTGGATGAGCAACTCAGAATCGAGAATGGTACCCGAACCAAATTGATTTCCGTACACTTGCGTCTTAAGGATGACGACAAGATTCGCCTGATTGCATTAAAGCGCGCGGGTGGCAAAATATCCATTGTCATTTCGACACTTCTTGAGCGAGGAATTGATTCGATGCTCGATTCAGTTCATGCCACAGAGAATGCGTTGCAATCAAAAAAATAACTACGAGCAAACACAGAAAAGTGTTTGCTTTTTTTATTACAAAAAAACTCCGCAATTGCGGAGTACTTGCTAGTTTTCCCTGCCGAATTTTTTGAGTAGGTCCCCAAAAATACTGGGTGGATCGTCTAGATCATCCTCATTCTCTATGAGCGGCGGGCGAAAAGAAAGAATGTTGAGCGGAATCACCACCTGAAGCTCTCCCGCGCAGTTGGGGTGGGTCAACATATAGGTTTTTCCAAGATGCTTAGCCTCAGCAAGAAACGCCATCTGCTGTGGGCACTTTGGGCACTGAAAATGTAGTCGGACCATTTAAACCTCCTGTTACAATATTGTCTGTGGTCAGATTAGCACATATTCAAAAAAAACAAATTACACTCGGAAATTAGGCTTCAACAACACTCGGTGTTGAGAGAGCGGGGAAACCCAACACATCGCCAACTATCTCTACCATTTCACTAGGGAGCGTGTTGGACTTTATGAAATACGAATGTGCACCAAGTGCCAGACATTTTTCCATTTCCTCATGTTCAGAAAGATTTGAAAAGATTATGACGGGGGCTGGGGGTTTTTTACTATCCCCACGAAGTTGCGTGAGCACCTCAGACCCTCGTATATCTGGGAGCATTAAATCTAGTATGATGAGGTCGGGTTTCTCCGCTTTAGCGAAAAGCACACCTTCAGTTCCTGAATGTGCACCAAGGACCCTTACTCCCGGCGTATTTTCAAGTAAGCCAGAGAGAAGATTGAGAAAAAAAGTATCATCTTCGATACATAGTATTTTTTTATTCATCTGCATAAGTAGTAGTGTACATGGAGGTTGCTCGTCCGTGAAGTGAGTTGGAGTATATCGACTCCCCATTCTATTACTTGGTGTTATTTTATGCTCCACAGGTGGTTTTTGTCCTCACTTCCCGAGAGACACGGATAATTTTCTGCTGAAAATTTCCTTTCTCCCTACTGGAGCAGTACACCTTTTGGATTTATCAGAATAAATCTCAAAAGGTCTTGCGACACGGGTCCCTACCCCTGTCTCACTCGCCCCGCCGGGCCAGGCGTGGGGTCTCTCGAAAAGTGGGACAGGGCGTTTTGTCGGCGAACTTACGTATTACGTTACTGTGCAGAAAAACATACTGCACCACTGTTACATCTGCCTCCGCAGAAAAATAGCTTGGTCCGATTGGCTCTACAATCGGCATTTTTCGAGGTGAGTGATGGGATGGGACCCATCGCGCAAGACCTTTTGAGATATTTTCGGAAATATCCAAAAGGTGTACAGCGCCTGTAAGGCGAGTTGCGCCCGATCGCTCTAAGCGCGCGGATGTGCAGTGGAGTAGTGAGTGCAGAAACCCCCTGCGGAGCAATAAAATATTTATAAAGACTCAGAATGGTAAACACGTTCAGTGAAATTAAAAAACAAAATACTAATACCCCCGAATCTGTTTCAGTTGTGCCTGAAGTTTGGCAATCAGCGCAAGCAGTTTTTGGATCTCAATGGCACGAGACTCTGCAGCGGAATAGAATGGCTGGTAGTCGTTCGGATCATAGGTGCCCAGGTCATCATTCAATTTGCGTCTGGTGGCCAGATCGACCGTACCCGTCCCCGGAAGATTCTTTTTTGCCTGAAAGCTCAGCACCGAGGCTTTCGTCACATCCCCAAAGTACCCTGTCGCCGAGGGATGGCTAAAATGTCCGAGCGCTTTCAGCACAAGCTGAAGCTGGCGAACCTCGCTCGACGTCAATCCGTAAGAAAGGTCTTTGGTAAAAATATAACGGAGCTGTGCCTTGCGTTCATCCCAGCTCACCTCTACGGTGGTTGGGCGTGGTGCACTATTTGAAACACCCTTTCCTCCGGAGGCGAGGAATAAACTCTCAAATGGATTAATCGTGACATGATTTGGATCGTGCATTTCGAAATGGAGATGCGGGACCGTATCTTCAGAATTACCGCTATCTCCCACCCAGCCAATCAGTTGACCCCGAGAAACGCGTGCGCCACGCACAAGCCCTGGTATGTAGGCATTTGCCTCACCACCAATACCGTCATCTGTTCCTGGGGTGTCATTGTTTATATGCAAGTAATCATAAGTGTAACCTTCGTCATCTTGAATCTCAATCTCGTACCCCCAGGACGCTTGTGGTCGAGCAACGTAATTGACATACCCATCTACCACAGAAACTAGGGGGGTCATTTTTGGAGCAATGATGTCATTACCTTGATGCAGGCGCGTTCCTCCACCGCGAGGCTCATGAAAGTCGTTCCGGTACACAAATTCGCCGTTCACAGGAAAGGTAATTGTCCGTACAACGTCTGCAGACGCAGTAAGCGCAAGCGTAGAGCACAGCACAAAAGCAAATACATATATTCCACAGCGAATGTTTTTATAAAAGGTCATTACATCATGCATGTCTTATTCTAACCCGACTCTCCACTTCCTCCACTCTATTCATCTGCATGGATACAATGTCCAGTTGCAGGCAATTAGTTACATGATGTTAAGCCACTTACTGACGTAGGCAATTTTGTCACGTGTAAAGGAATACGGTATTTAAACCTGTTGTCCACAAGGCACAATATTCCTCTCAGGCACGCCTTACTTCAATGCAATGTTAAACTTTCCTGAAGCTTATCAAATGACTGATTCCAACCAACCCGCGTCATCTCTCTCAGTTTTCCCACCGGAAGACCCACATGTGTGACTGTCATTATTGTTTTACCATCAAAATCCTCAAGTGTCGTTGTCACAACACTCTCCGGCCAGTCGCCAGTAATCCCGTAGGTAGACGCACTTACTTTATTCCCCCCCGCATCCGCAAAATTATCGGTGTAGACCAACTTTTTCATTGGCACAATCTCTTTAAAACGGCCCGTGGTCCAAAAATCTTTTTTTTCCACTCCTGGTTCAGTTGCTCCATGCATACACCAGTGATACTTTCCACCGATACGGAGATCGCTTTTAATCACGGGCGAAGTAAAGTCTTTTGGCCCCCACCACTTCATCATTTCATTAGCATCAGTCCACGCTTTCCACACCAATTCAATTGGTGCATCAAGCTCTCGGGTTATGATCATTGCGTCACTGTTGCGCGTTTCTTCCATGCAAATTTTTTATTATTGTAACTACAAAAGATACACTGTGCACTTGCGCACAAAAGCAACCAAGACACCACCAGCACACAATAATGCCACCTGGATTTCTTAATTCGTTACGGTTGTGGGAGTTGTGTCCACGACATCAACACTCGGCATGCTATTTGGAGTGACAACCTCTGGGACATTAATGTTTCTGACATTAATTGTTGACCCCTGCGCAGGTTCGCTGGTCATGACACTTTGATTCCTTGCCCAAAGATATGCCGCTCCTCCAAGAATAAGCAGAAGAATAAGCATTGCGACGACCCACCCACTTGAATCCGTACGATCAATAACACTGGTACGATCGATTACACTACGATGCTCACTCGGACTTGGATTGTTGATGACTGTAGCCATAATTTTTTTGATTATTAAATTAACAATACAAACAGTTTAACAGTAATGACATGATATTTGCGTGAATGGGAATGACGTAATTTTATTCATTATTCATTCACTCGTTACTGATAGCGTAGATAGTACAGTGTAAAATTACTATATTAATCACCAACTATGTCCCCCACATTAAAACGCACTAAAAAATCGGCGGAGATAGCACAGACGGTGAGCATCTGGAAGAACTTCTTTATCAAGCACTTGAAACTGAGGTGGGCGGAATTCTGGTATATCGCACTGCGCTACAGTGCGTACTTGATAAAGACTTAAAAAAGAATGGGAGAAATATTTGAAGCAAACAGAAACACACGAAATAATACTCTTAGATGTTTTTGAAAAAATAGGGCTCGACCCTGATGCCTACACACCTGGGCGTGTAGTAGTGCAGTATGTTGGCGCATCACTCGTAGATGCAATGGAAATGTCATTGTCCAACGAAAACTCGAGTCTCGCACAGCTTGTCGCATGTGAATGCGTAGTTCTTGCAGAAACAAAAGATCATTTAAATTGGCAACTGCTCAATGAATACGCAAAGAACGCAGTGGAGTATAAAAAAATACTTAACAATGCTTGTGACAAAGTCACTCACGAGGAGGATGAGCATCTCTTTCACTCAAAAGGATGGGCACGGGAACTCTGGATGGAATTCCTTGGTCTTCCAGCGGTTATACCGCCTCCCGAGGAGGTGAAAAAAGTGAAAAGTGCCATGAGTGCAGTACGTGCGGAAAAAGAAAGAGCAAAGTTATTGTAATACCATCTCTACCTAGTCATTTATCATCATCGAATTGTTTGATTTCAGGTAGAGAGCAGCCTCTTTTTCCATTGCCGCCTGGTCTTTTTTCATCTGTCCTATCTCTTCCTTGCTCATGCCGGACGCTGCCCCATATGCATCGAGCGCAGTCCCCTCTTTGATAGGCAAAGGTACTGAAATTTTAACACGATCATAATTTGTCTCCATTTCAGATACAGAAAGATCACCTCCGACTTCTTCAGTTCGCGTCTTTCGCATCAAATAATCCTCATCATCAAACCAGATATATTCTTTTGTTTCCTTATTTTCAGGATCCAGAACTTCATATTTGTAGCACTTACTTTTCCCACATGCCTCAATACCCAATCGAGCATAAGTAGTCTTATCCTCCACTTCTTCCATCTTTGTAGTGAAATCATGGTCCGACTTTATGTTGATTTCATTGGACGACTCTTGTATCTTTGCTTTTTCTTTCACAATCTTCCACCATTTACCGTCCGAAAGGTCTTTGAGATACTCTACCTCCGCAAGCGTAATTGACTCATGGGTGAGCTTGCCCGCCTCTTTCATTACTGTATGCGAATCTGCTCCATTTACACGGCTCTCGAACTCCATCTTGGGGGTAGTCCGGGAAGTCATTGTCGAAGTCATGGAATACTCCGAAGGCATTGACCAGTTGTTGAGAAACTTACAGAGCTCCGCGTCCTTGTAGCGACATTCCGCATTAAAAAGCTTCGCGACTTCTTGGGTGAGCAAACTAGGTGCCCCTGACTCTCCACCTTTTGGCATCAGTACAACTCCTCCACCAATGAGCAACAACGCGCCGACGACTCCGAAAATAAGATATTGTTTATTCATAGATAAAAATACAAATAATATACTGCCGTAACGTATTGTACCTGCTCGTTCAAAAGTGGGCTAGGCATAACAATTATGAAAATTTCTCTTCTTCTGGCTATCTTAAATTTGTATCTAGAAATTTTTTGAGAGCAACCAAGTCTTTTTTCTCACTGTCGTAATGATGCGTAGCAATTCCCACTGACTCGGCGGACTGTACAGCCGGAGCATCATGTTCAAAATATATGACGTCACTGCTCGTGAGTCCAAAATGTTTCAACAATAATTCATAATACGTAGGGTCTGACTTTTCGGGATGGTGTTTCCGCGTAAACACTTCATAAGGCATCATCTCCAGTCCAAACTTTTTCCATTGTGCTTCATTTGCCCTCGTGAGTAGAATTTTTCTCTTTTTGTATGTTTCGAGCAAATCAAAAAGTTCCTTAAAAATACCCTCCTCGTCTACAAACACATAAATGGCATCTACGAGTATCGTTTTCTCAACCACTTCGGGTGTGGGCAGAGTGATGATTTTTCCTCCCCGAGAGGCGGTGGCACTCCTGTTCACACCCTCTCTGCAAAGCTGAAATAGTGCCTCCCGTTCACGTACTTCATCTGCTAGTCCTTCGTGTCGCTTTTTGAGAATAAGCAGTAACTCCTTGGCTTGCCTGTATCGTTTTGCAAGATGGTCATAGGTATCCTTTACGTCCGTAGCAAGATGAGAGACTTTTTTCAATACACCGCTTTTTTCATTCTCCAGTATTTGAGTGGCAATATTCCGCGCTACATCCTCGGCATGACCCCTTACTTTCTCCTTTAACGCTTCCTTTGCATCTCCAATTTCACGCTCGAGTTGGAGCACTAACATTTCCTGCAGTGTAAGTTTTTTGGTCACAACATCATAAGCCATTTGCGATTGTTCAAATCTTTTTTTCATCACACCGCACGGGTCACTATTTGCAGTTTTCTTTTTTGCTCGTCCAGCAAACAGCAACCCTAAAGCCGTAGTCAGGACAACACCAACGATTCCCACGACAATCGCAGGACTTATATTTCCTGAAGGTGCCTCTACCTCATTCTCATCCGTAGATACTCCACTTGGCGAAATACTCACCGCTGGAGCAAACTGTATGGGTAGGCTGGTGGTAGGGGGTGGGGCCACTGGAGTTGTGAGTACGCTTCCAGCACCAGTCGATGTGGAGTTTGGGGTAGGTGAGATGAAAAGTGTACTACTCGGTGTTGTACTAGTCGCAGGTGCTGATGCTCCAGTTCCTGCACCAGGGTCCGTGCTCGTCGAAACCGCTGCTCCGGAGCTGTCACTAGCGCCAGTCGAGTCAGGCGACACGGTCGCAGGTGGACGCGTGGAGTTTCCCCCTGAACTATCTAGAGACCCTCCTGTCTGCGCAAACACCGGAGTGACAAATAAGTATCCAACTATTCCTAGTAAAATATTTAAAGAAAATGCGCTCCACTTCAACATGCTTGCTATATTATCATAGGACCTACGCAAATGGATGAAATTCGAGGCGTGGGGAAAGTATCGAGGAAGGCATATTCATATATGTTGACCGAGATACTGGGCCCCACAACGAAGAAGTTCGCCATTTGCGTAGGTCCTGTATCAGTAATACAAAATCATGCCTATTCGCCCTGTGTGCGAGCAAGCCTATATACCTTTCCTGCTTGATCATCAGAAACATACAGCGTCCCACCAGAAAGCACCAGGATGTCTGCTGGCCTGCCAATAGTTTCACCATCTCCGGTCAGCCACCCCGTAATAAAATCCTCTTCACCAGTAAACACTCCTTCTGCGTCAAACTTCATACGAGTCACCTTGTATCCCGTAGGCGTACTTCTGTTCCACGAACCATGGTATGCAACAAGCGCGCTGTACCAATACTCTTCTGGCCACCCCTCTTCAGGAATAAACGCAATTCCAAGCGGCGCGGAGTGTGCGGGAATATCGACATGACTTGCAATCGCTTGTTTTGAGAAACTTGGACGTTCTTTTGGTTGGAATGTCATATCGGGAACATTTTTTCCGTAAAACCAGGGCCAGCCATACCACGCTCCCGCTTGTATGATATTCACTTCGTCGGGGGGAAGCTCGTCGCCTAATCCATCTCGGCCCATTTCCGTCGCCCACACGGCTCCAGTCACTGGGTGGAGTGCCATATAGACCGCATTGCGTAACCCTGTCGCATAATTTTCCACTTTGTTGGTTTGCACATCATAGCGAAGAATCGATGCGTGTCGACTGTCCTTTTCTTCGCAGACATTACATGTGGAGCCGAGCGAAATCAAGAGTACATTTTCGTTCGGTGCAGGCAAAAAGAGGAGCGAGCGAGTTTTGTGTGCAGTCGGAATCTTTGTGGACGGAAGGTCCAAAAGTTTCTTACGTTCATGCGCATGCATCGTTACTGCATCATACTTGTAGACACTGAGTGCGCCTTGTTCAGCCACATACAAATCACAGTCATCCGGGGCCTCTACTTTTGTACAGCGAAATGCGAGCCCATGTGGTTGCGCTAGTCCTTCGGCCACAATCACCACGCGATCGGCCATTCCATCACCGTTTTCGTCTGGCAATGCGGAAATAGTACCCACTTTAGGTTGTGCGACAATGAGCACCCCCCTTGGGGCAATAACCATAGTTCTAGCATTTGGTACTTCGCCAGAAAACTCCGTGAATGCAAAGCCAGAAAATTCTTTGGGGAGTGTAAACGAACCCGACGTAACGAGTGCATCGCTCTTACTTGGAATACTGAGACTCCCATATGTGTACCAAACATACACACCCAACAGAAGGCCAGCTAATCCGATGAAACCTACTACTCCCAGTAAAATACTATAAAACTTTTTCATGGACTAATTATAGCATCCGATAATGGCCTGGGAATGAACGAATTTCTTTTTTCATAGCAACCCCTCGTGATTCCTATACATCATTGCAGTAACAAGGTGAAACTGCTAAAGTTTTATTATGGAAAATGAATCTATCCAGGAAAAGAGTCGGGAATTTTCTGAGCTGACAAGAGAAGCACAAGAGGTGCTTGAGCAAATAGACATGAAGACGCTCGAGGATATTTTTTCAGAAAAACTAGCAAAGGCAGGAGTGGAGGAAACTCGCGGAAGACTATGTGAAAAAGAATACATGCTAATGAGCGACGGAACAGATATGTTTACCGGACCCGAAACAGCAGCCGAAGCAAGTATTAAACGTAGGATCATTCGCCTCAATCTACCGGAAATCGCTCTTTTCGATGCTCCGTTCCGTAGTGCACTACTATCATTAATCACTCACGAGGAAGGACACCTTGTGGTAAACGGAAAAGCTTGTGAAGGAAATTTTTTGTTAAAAAAACTGCGCTCTTTTTTTTCTTCTGTGCCATTCCCACTTACGAGCACAGGAAACATGCACGGAGAATTGAGGCGTGGCGTGTCTCAATGTTTTTTCGAGATATTTAACGAAGTAGTGAACGACAAGCTTGCTGAGGAAGTATTTTACGAATACCTAAAAAGAACTGGAAGTGCTGCGTTCTATAAAGACGACGAAACAGAAGCTAAATTTTCTCGTTGTTATCCTCGCGGACACGGTATGGTTGAGACGTTTATTGAAAAACTTTCCGAACTCTCTGGCGTTGAAAAGGCAAAAGCTTGGGAAGCAATACAAGGACACAACATTCGTGGCGAAGATCTTCGAACAACAGAACTCGCGCTACTCTTTGCAGAATATTTTGGTGATGAGTTTTTAAACATGCTTGCATTAGCCAGTAACAGCGCCGCTGCGAGGGATGTGGAATACCTTCTGAAACACCTCAATCCTCCTTCGTTCAACGAAGATCAAGCGGTACGCTTCAAGGAGTGGGGCGAGAAAAGACTTATGGAAAGCGGAGTTGCACTCTGTTGATTTTGATAGAGCAATATCAATTACATCCAAACTCAACAACCGGAATTTACTTTAGGACGCCGCCTGGCGACCAATCAACACCCCCCCCGCAAGATGAGTGGTTGTTGATTGTTATATAGCGAAATAGGATTGAGACCAATTGACTGCACTGAGTCAATTGTACTTAGTCCCCGTTTACGAACAAGTGTTGCTTCAGCTGGGGAACTCAGTAGAACAGTAAATATAAAAAGAGCCGCCCACCATGGACGGTTCAGTCACTTTCGACAAAT
>JAYSSO010000009.1:0-14860 GCA_043720495.1 Candidatus Lloydbacteria bacterium
AGAATTGCTCAAAATACGTTCAGTTTTAACGTTTTCATTGCTAAGAATGCGCAACTGCCCAGTGGCCACGTTGCGGGCCGCGTTCTGCTCGCCAAGCATGAAAGCGCCAAGCGCGACAAGAACTATCAGGAGAAGCGCAAAGACATCTTTGGGTAGATCTGGGGTCTCCTTGATTTTTTGACGAATGTTTGGTAACCTCATGAAATAATATTTATCAGTGCTGATTATAGTACGCATAACAGAAGCATATGGCAACCAAAAAATCAGGAGGTTCCTCAAAAAATCTCCGAGACTCAAATCCTAAATATCTCGGCATGAAGCTTCATGATGGCCAAATTGCGGCCAAGGGAAATATCCTCGTCCGACAGCGTGGCACCCGCGTTCTTCCAGGCAAAAACGTCAAGGTAGGAAAGGACCATACGCTTTACTCAGTTGTTGGCGGTAAGGTATCCTACAAGACTGTTCGCAAGACGCGATTCGATGGACGCGTGCTCTCAAAGAAAATGGTCTCAATTTCGTAAGAAGTTTCACAACAAAAAACCCACCAAATAGATTGGTGGGTTTTTTGTTGTAGACTATTTACTACTTTCTTCTTCGTCTGATTCTGCTTCGACAGCAAGATCAAATTCGGCCTTCTTCTCACCAACCAAAACGGTAATCTTGAATTTCCCTACCTCCTTAATTGGCTTCTCAAGATCAATGTTGTCAGCAGTGAACAATGCATGTAATTCTTTCGCAAGAAGTTGTGCGAGTTCATCCCTTGTGACGCCCGCATACAAATGTCCTTCCTCGTTGGCCTTCCGAGTAATCGTGAGTGCGACTTTTGGAACTCCGGCGAGTGAGCGATCGAGTAAATCTATCTGCTTCTTCTTCTCAGTTTCTCGCTTTTTAGTCATCTCGGCAACACGTTTTCCATTTACCTTAGTAATAGCTTCACCGAGGCCACGTGCAAGCAAAAAATTACGTGCATAGCCTGGAGCGACGTCTACAGTGTCATATTTCTTTCCTACCTTCGCTACATCCGACAATAAAATTACTTTCATAGTAATACGCATTTAGTTCGTATAAGACATCCGTCAGACAAATTCGAGAAGTCTGATTGGTTTAAGATGTAGGGCTTAGTATACGGTTATTACCAAAAATGGCAAGTCTCTGCGCAGTACTATGTCGGCAAAAGGTGTGGCCTACATTAATATACAAACGGTATCAAGCGAAATCGCACTCGTTTTTTATATGATCGATATCCTTCATCCTCTGAGAGTATCTTTTCTTCTTGCTCCATGCGTAAAAATAAAAAAGCTAACTCCAGAAGATAAATAACAAAATTCATAGTAGTTGCATTTGTTAAAATATACCCGGTAAACAAAATGAGGTAGCTCGCATACATAGGATGACGAACAATGCCGTATGACCCCCGTGATTTTACTGCGCGCAGTGCAGGAACTAGTGCAAAACTTCGATTGAGTGAAAAAAGTGCAATAATCTGTATGAGTACTCCAATAAAAATCATAAACTCACCACCCGAGAAAAGCACCAATCCACCCGGACGAAAAAAGAGTACTGTCACGAGCGCCCCAAACGCAACCATCCAATCAAATAGCTGAGTAGTGACATGTTTTGGCTTACTTCGAAAAATAAAAAAGCCCGCCTGTAATAATTCTGAAAAACAAATCAGAAGGAATACTATTTTCCCTGTAGCCATGTATGCGCCAATATGACGGTACGCAAATATTCCCCACAAAATAGCAAGCGAAATTCCAATGCAGACACTCGCTACAGGTGAATGCATAAGCCAAGTAAACTGCTTCATAAATCTAGTATACAGGAAAGCATACTCCCCCGACTCACTATCATGCACCCCCTGGGGATATGCCGAGAAATACTATTTCGCGTTTCCTTTTTTTGCAATTTCTACAGCCTTCACCATTTGTGGGTCTTCTCCCTTTTCTATATTTTCTTTGGTGATTTCGACTTTAATGTCTGGCTCAATTCCTCCCTCCGAAAGATTCGTGCCATTTGGTGTAATCCAACGAGCGATAGTAATTTTGAGCGAGGTGGTGTCGGTAATCGGAATGAGCTCCTGCACCGACCCCTTACCAAAGGTCTTGGTTCCCACCAGAGTAGCTACGCCGTGCTGTTGAAGCGCACCCGCGAGAATTTCCGCCGCAGACGCCGAGCCTCCATCAACCAAAATTACAAAATGAAAGCCTGCAGGAATCCCGGTGTACCCTCGACTTCTATACACGTCCCCTGTCCCATCCTTTTCCGACTCACTAACAATTACTTTTCCCTCTGGCAAAAACCAACTTGCCATGTCGACGGCGACCTCAAGATACCCGCCAGGATTGCCTCGCATATCCAAAACAAGTTTATTGGTGCCCGATTTGCTAAATTCTTCGAGTGCATTCCGAAAGAGCTCAGCGCCCGTTGCGGGGAAACCGTAGAGTCGAATAACAAACACCCCATCCTTTTTTTCAGTTTCGATTGTCGGAACCTTAATTTCCTCTCGTACAATATGTACCTCAATAAGTTTGTCTATCTTCTCTCGAAGAAGTGACAAGTGCACAGTCTCTCCAACTATTCCACGTATCAAATAAAGCGCCTTGTCGAGAGTCATTTCCGTAGTAGTTGCACCATCAATGAGAATGACTTTGTCCCCCTTCAGTACCCCGGCACGCTCTGCAGGAGAGCCCTTGAGGGGCGCAATGACGGTGACCAATCCATCTTTCATACCAATTTGCATCCCCACTCCACCAAACAATCCGGTAACTTCTTGTTCAAAAAGCGTTCTCTCTTGGGGGGGTAAAAAATAGGTGTACGGATCACCAAGCGAGTTGGCGAGTCCAGAAATTGCACCCCATACTTTTTCTTGATTGGTTACCGCAGCATGCTTTGTGGGTACGTACTTCTCATTTATTATGTTCCATGCTCTCCAAAATTGTGAAAAATCAGCATTCGAATCAGCTTTTTCTGTTATAAGTGCACGATCTAGGAGGCAAGGGACCGTTGCTCCACTCTCGTCATTACACACTTTTGTTGACCCAGTTGCTCCAGCCGGGTCTGGGGGGGCAATATACGTATTTTCTTTATTGAATATTCCCAGCACTGGGCCGTCAAATGCAGGAAGGGGCTCCTCGCGTACAGTTCCAAAAAAATAACCCCCGACAAAAAGAAAAGTCCCCAAAAGCGCTGGAACAAACATCCGTGCAATTAATTTCCAAAGAGAGAACATGAACGCTATTATCTCAGGGAATGAGCATGTGGTCAATGAATGCTTTATCAATAAGTTACGAATGTACTCGGGGACAAGTGTGATAGTCAAAACAAGAGAGTCGCCATATAATGTGAGGATGATATCGCGCTACAAATACCACGACCTCACTTGGATTGACATGGAGTCTCCCACCAATGAGGAGGTGCGTCAGATAATGGAGGAGTACGACATTCACCCAATTGCCGCTGACGAACTTTTAGGCCCGTCGCTCCGACCAAAAGTAGACCATTACGAAAACTTTATTTATCTTATTCTGCATTTCCCTGCCATTCGACACACACACCAAAGCAGGTCGCAGGAAGTAGACTTTATCATTGGAAAAAAGTTTCTCATTACTGTACGCTACGAACTACTTGATCCACTCCACAAATTTTCAAAAGTCTTTGAGGTAAACTCCATTTTAGACAAGAGTGAGATTGGTGAGCATGCGGGTTTTCTTTTTTTCTACATGATCCGCAAGATATATTCATCGCTGGGACATGAGCTTACAACCATAAGCGACACGCTCAAGTCAGTAGAAGACCGCATCTTTGGCGGAGAAGAGCGTGCAATGGTTGCGGAGATTTCGGTCATTCATCGTGACCTTTTAGAATTCCATCGCGCACTACGCATGCATCGCGGAGTTCTTCAGTCCTTTGCTGTTGCATCAAACTCGTTCTTCGGAGAAAAATTTGTCCATTACAATGAAAATATCATCGGGGAATTCCTCAAGGTTGAGGAGATGCTCCAAGACCAGAAAGAGGTGCTGAACGATCTCCGCTCCACCAACGACTCATTGCTTACGACAAAAACGAACGAAATAATGAAGCGGTTGACAGCAACAACCTTCCTGCTTCTTCCTGCAACACTCATCAGTACGCTATTTGCGATGGAAACAAAGTCGACTCCCGTCATAGGAATGCCTTACGATTTTTGGGTAGTTGTTGCGCTAATGGCAATGATTGCTCTGACCACATTCATTTTCTTCAGATATAAAAAGTGGCTGTAACATATGGGATTGCGATTTTACAATACGACCACCCGTACATTTGAAGATTTTTTGCCACGCACACCAGGCCAGGTCACAATGTATAACTGTGGGCCAACTGTCTACAATTATGCGCACATCGGCAATCTGCGTCCATATGTATTTTCGGATATTGTGCGTCGGACACTTGAGCTACATGGCTATACTGTAAAGCAGGTAGTGAATATCACGGACGTTGGTCATTTAGTGGGTGACGGTGACGAAGGAGAAGATAAGATGACCGCAGCGCTGAAGCGTGAAGGAAGGCCACTCACTAAAGAAGCCATGCGTGAGGTGGGTAATTTTTTTACGGAAAAATTTAAAGACGACTTAAGCGACCTCAATATTCTTCCCGCCTATCTATACCCCAGGGCATCCGATCATATCGCTCACGATATTGCCCTCATAAAAATTCTTGATCAAAAAGGATTTACGTACGCCACAGAAGATGGTGTCTATTTTGATACAAGTAAGTTTCCTCGATATGCGGAGTTTGCAAAACTTGATATACAAGGGATGCGAGCGGGTGAACGTATTTCAATGGGACAAAAAAGAAATTCAACAGATTTTGCAGTCTGGAAATTTAATGACGTACTTGGTTATGATGCTCCCTTTGGTAAAGGTTTTCCCGGGTGGCACATCGAATGTTCAGCGATGATACATGAGCATCTTGGGCACCCCATAGACATTCACACAGGTGGCGTCGATCATATTCCCGTGCATCATACAAATGAGATTGCTCAGAGCGAATCCGCATTTGGCTCCCCTTTTGTGGGCATGTGGATGCACTGCGCACACATGACAGTGAACGGAGAAAAAATGTCCAAGTCAATTGGCAATACATTTAGTTTAATGGACCTTCACGAGCGCGGTATTCCCCCCCTCGCCTATCGGTATTGGCTCCTTACTGCGCACTACCGCACGCAGCTGAACTTTACCTGGGAAGCATTGGCGGCTGCGCAGTCCGCATACAACCGACTGACAAATTTCGTGCTTAGTCTGGATGTAACCACCGGCGGTACTGCAATTGCTTCGTATATACAAGAATTTAATACACATATTGCCGATGACATGAACACAGCTAGCGCGATTGCACTCCTCTGGAAACTCACAAAAGACACGAGTGCAGGAAGTGCCGACAAATATGCGACTGTATGCACCATAGACGAGGTACTTGGGCTTGGACTAGCCAACACATATGTCAACCAAAAGCCCAAAGAAATTCCTGAAAATGTAAGCCGTCTTATAAAGCTACGACAAATAGCACGGGATGAAAAAAACTTTGCCGAATCCGATCGTCTGCGTGATGAAATCAAAAAACTTGGCTACGAAGTAAAAGACACTCCCGCTGGACAGCGAGCTCAAAAAATGTAAAAAAACGCTCACGAGGAGCGCTTTTGTTTACATACTTTGTCCACGCTTTCATGCGATCTACATGTACGTAGTATATTGTAACTGTTGCAACGTAACAGTTACCATGCTAAGGTTGCGCTCGTATGATAAACACAAATGATGATTTAGATTGGTCAAAGAGCTTTATGTACGCTATTCACCAGACGTATTTTTTGGCTGAAAAGCGGCTGGAACACAAGCTTCATGAGGCAAAGGGCATATCATTTTCTCAATTTCTCATCCTCCTCGGTCTTCACTGCAAAGCCAAGACTTCTCAAAGTGCTATAGCTAATTTTCTCTATCTAACGGAAGCCACTGTATCTCGACATGTGACTGCACTAGAAAAATTAAAGTATCTCACACGCCTTGAAGATCCCGACAATCGTCGAAGACACATCTTGACCATGACACCGTACGGAGCAAAAGTATTCTCAACTGCACATGCAATTATTGAAGGAGAACTCAAAGAAATTTTTACCGTCATACCCCAAAGAGACCGCTCACTCATTACACAGTCATTTAAAGGTGTGATCACTAAACTTAAATATAAATCTTAGACATTGTTATAAAATAATGTGGTGAGATTTGAACATTTAATATGCTATTGCGGAAAAGTGGGTGGATGTGAACACTTCACTCTAGTGCTATACTGTTTCCACGAATTATTTCTTTCGTTTATTACTACTCAAAAAAAGTATGGATCCACGCGTTAAACCATTTCTTGCAATTATTACGATGATTATCGTCGTAGCGGTGGTGCTCATTATCAATCCATTTGTCATCGTAAACGCTGGACACCGAGGTGTGGTGCTTACCTGGGGGGCAGTGTCCGGGAAGGTACTTGCTGAGGGTCTCCATTTTGTTATACCCATTGCGCAGTCGGTCCGACAAATTGAAGTACGCACAGTAAAGCTTGAAGCGACAGCATCAGCATATTCTAAAGATTTGCAGACCGTTAATGCCCAAGTAGCCCTCAATTATCATGTGGTACCTGAGTCAGTGAATGCGTTATATCAGAATATCGGCATGGACTACGAGTCACGCGTGCTCGCCCCCGCAATTCAAGAGGCAGTAAAAGGTGTTACTGCAAAATTTACGGCACAGGAGCTGATTGAAAAGCGCGCTGAGGTAAAAGACGAAATTAAAATGGAACTCACTGCTCGGCTCACAAAGAATTTCCTTATTGTCGATGAATTCTCACTCGTCAACTTTGAATTCTCAAGTGCATACGAGCAGGCGATTGAAGCAAAGCAGGTTGCGCAACAAAATGCTCTTGCCGCAGAAAACAAACTGATTCAGATTAAAGTAGAGGCTGCACAGCGTATCGCCCAGGCGACTGCAGAAGCGGAGGCAATTAAGATTCAGGCACAGGCGGTGACACAGCAAGGAGGTAAGGAGTACGTCTCCCTCCAGTGGGTAGCAAAGTGGAATGGTGTTCTTCCGACCACAATGCTCGGCGACGCTACCCCAATGGTCAACCTCAATCGATAGAAATTGTCGATAGAATTATGAAAAAAAAGGCGCACGATGCGCCTTTTAAGTTCATTAAAAATTATTAAACTACAACCTATAGCTCGTAGTTTAATAATCGTAATAATAAATAAAACCGATGCAATTGCATCGGCTTTTTCTCATTCCTTTCCTGTGTCACTTGGTAGGTGACTGTGTGTGCTTGTGGCACTTGAGTGCCGCGCTCACCGCGACCTCGGCGCGATGCTTGGCAACACGCACTTCAATCCGATCGACAATGCGCATGAAAACAAGATACAACGGAGTGATCCACCACAGGAGATCTGCCAAGTCGGCAGTCTCAGGTGACGGAGCTATGAAGTTGAGGTAGATGAGCAGGAACAAGAGTGCCATCGCAATCAAATACCGAACATTATAGCGAATCCAGTAGGCGTTCATAGTGGTACTCCAGATGGTTTGAGGTCTGCATGAATTTTACCATGCATACTAAAATAAGTCAATAGTCCGCGGTAATGCTAGGACGTAGTAGCGTAATTATTTTGTAAGGAAAAAAACCGATGCAATTGCATCGGCTTGTTGCCTCAACGGCTCTCACTAAACCCATCGGAACTAGGGACATGTTTTTCATGTACCGCATTTTTTGCTTGCTGTACTTCTACTTCCTGCTTATGCACAAGTTTCTCGATCAGGTGAATGATATAGAGGAGGCACCCGACAATGAAGCTACCGACAATGAATGCTACCGCATGAAAGGTATTCCCTGGCAGGATGAATCCGACAGCGAACATGGAGCTCGGAAACACAACTTTAATCCACATCGGTATGCACTGTGCCTGAATCTGGGCGAGTTTCATGCTTTCTCCTTGAGAACACCTCGGTCAGACTAGCAAATGCGGGACCTGCGTCAAGGGAATGGTTTATGGGGACTTACTCTATTCAGCCACCCTTAGTCCAACGTACACTTTTACTTCTAGTGTGTTTAATTGGAACTTTTCTTGGTGGGACAGCGCGCCTATCTGCAAATTACGTATTGTGTTCTAGTTCGGAACATACGCACTGCACCACTTTTGTATCTGCCTCCGCAGAAAAATGGCTTGGTCCGATTGGCTTTGCAATCGGCATTTTTGAGGATAGTTTTGCCCGACCGCTTTAAGCGGGCAAATGCGCAGTGCGATAGTGTGTGCAAAAACCCCCTCACGGGAGTGAGCGATGTTTGCAAATGGTCCAGTGGGTTCGCATGAATACTAAAAATGACAGGTGCCTTTTATATTATTTTTTTCAAAATATTGCTGGTGATATTCTTCTGCACGCCAAAACTCTGTGGCAGGAGTAATCTCCGTGACAATTGATTCTTTCCACCTCCCACTTTCTTCAAGTTCCGCCTTGGATTTTTCCGCAACGACCTTTTGCACTTCGTCATGATAAAAAATAGCTGAGCGATACTGAGACCCATGGTCGGGACCTTGCTGGTTTAAGGTGGTCGGATTGTGATTTTTCCAAAATATATCAAGCAGTGCTTCGTAAGAAATTTTTTCAGAATTATATGTCACCTCAACTGCCTCTGCGTGTCCAGTCTTGCCAGTACATACGTCATCGTAGGTGGGATTATTAAGCGTTCCACCGGTGTAACCCACAATGACGTCAATTACTCCAGGGACTTGGCGAAAGAGGTCCTCTACTCCCCAAAAACACCCAGCGCCAAATCTGGCAATGCTCTTTTTCATATACTGATTATACCACCTGCCTATCGCTTACCGCGACAGTACATTCTTAATATTACCCAAGTGATATGTTCCCTCCAGGTACCTTGATTTTACGCCCTTGCTCTTTAGATGTAGGCCCCTGATTGACGCTGGGCTTAATTGTTTTCTGTGCGGACTTGTAAATGAACTGAGTTTCCTGGCCATTTCTAATGCATTCAATAAGATAATCAATCTCGTATTTATCAATGTAGCGCTCCGGTCCTCCTGGTGGTTTCTCTTCATTAAGCCAATGTTGGTAGCGCTCCTGTGCAGAGAGGTTTAACTGCACAAGAACGATGTCCTCCACCTTGTGCTTCACATGCCTCTGCATCTGCTCGTCATCAAGGTGCTTCCGCGCCTCCACAATCTTTGCAGTCTTGCCCTGTATTGACCCTGCAGTAAACTGTATTCCAAGCATGCGCTTTTCTGCTACATAATCCTCACGGGAGAATCCTTCGGGCTCCGTAGCGATACCCCTTCTGTGTGACTCATCAAATTGAACCTTAAAATCATATTTTAACTCTGCGTCTTCAATGGCGTTCGCGTTTTCCACTCTGATTCCCAGGTCTGGCTGCTCCTTGGAAAGTCGGAGCAACGCATTTTTTGCCATGCGCTCGCTGATGACACCGTGCAATCCAGGATTTTTCCCTAGTCGAAATGACTGTTCAATCCATTTCCCGCTGAGCGTTGTTGTCGGCAACGAAAGACATTCTGACTCTGCGAGCTCTTCATTGTCGATACCCTCTATATCCATACGTGCCTCGGCAATCGCACTGCGTTTCCGGACACTCCGCCAGGCATCCTTGGGGACACTCGGTGAAGGGCGATATGCAACGCCCCATTCAAGATCAGGTCCAATATCGTGAAAATGGAAAGGCACATGCTCACCTTTTTTATTTTCAATATAATACGACCCTAATTCAGCATCAAAAAGCACCTCCCTGCGCCCCATCAGCTCTTCTTCTGGATATTCGATGCGCTGATCGGTCTCGGCAAGTTGTGCCGCAAGCCGTTGCATCACTGCTGTGCGACGTTCTGTGTATTGCGCCTCTGTCACTTCTTGGTTAACGTATTTTTGAAATCTATCCACTTTTATCAATCTTTCAATCTCTTCAGGCTTAAGTGTGCTCGCTAGACGCGTCCTCCAATATGAAGTCCACCCCTTACGTGTTGTAGGGTGTCCCAAGTCTTCGGCCATCGCCTCAGGCAGATGATATGCAATCTCACGGTGAGATTCTGCCCGTTCTGCATCCTCATAACTCACGACAGGACGCTCGTGGACAGACTCGGGTGGGGTGGGTACTATTTCTGCCTGTGGGGGTATGTCTTCGTTCATATTGTTCCAAGAATATCAGTTACAAAGTTCTCTGACAAGCGAAGATCCTCGGGTTTGGTGATTTGCATCCACCTATTTGTTTTGACGAGTTGAACGGGTGTGTTTTTTGCAATTACTGCAAGCGTGTGCGGGAGTCCGAATTCAGTTGAGGAACCGCCGATGGGAACCGGCTGTATCTCGAGTATTTCGTGTCGAAGCATGTAGAGTCCGGTGTTTATAAGTCCCCGCTCAACAAAATGAATTTCCTCGTTTATCCCAGCAAAATTTCCACTTGCATCAACGAGCATCTCCCCTTTTATTTCTTTATTTTCAACTTCAACTACACAGACTCCCCAGTCTAGCGCAGAGAGTCCTTGCATATCTTCCTTCGCGTACAAATCGTCACCCATCATGACGAGAAATCTTTCTCCAAGCACATCTTTTGCACACAAGAGTGCTCCTGCTGTCCCATTGAGCTCTTTTTGTACGATATATCGTACAGGTTTTCCGTTCCATGCCTCGCCAATCTCACTCTGTAACTGCTCTCCTTGATGTCCAATAATAAGTACAATTTCCTGCACTTCATCGGGAAGTGCATCGAGCTTCCACGCCAAGAGAGACTTGCCTTTTACCTGCTGAAGAGACTTTGGTCGTGACAAAGTAAGTGGGAGCATCCTTGTCCCCTTGCCCGCACACAACACTACTACGGATAATTTGTCCATACCCAATCATAACTAAAATAGGTCGATTTTGTCACATTCATCCCCAGGTTGCCCACAGAGTTACCCTCTTTGTGCTGATTGTGAAGAATAGCAAAAGCCATGTTAAAATATCCGCATGAAGAGCCCTTATGTTGCCACCGGATCAAATACTGGTCTTCGTCTCCCCCCTCAGCACCTCGAATCCGAACAAGCACTCCTCGGTGCTATTCTACTTCGCACAGACTCACTCTATGAAATTTCAGATTCACTCAAATCGGAGTCTTTTTATGCGGAAAAGCATCGCATCATATATGAATCTATGCTTGACCTCCAGTCAAGACGCGAGCCAATAGACCTACTCACTCTTGCAACTCGTCTTGAAGAGCGCAATCATCTTGACTCAATCGGTGGACGAGCATATTTGGCAGAACTTGCCGGAATGGTGCCGTCGTCTGCAAATGCAAAATATTACAGTGAAACCGTGCACAAGAAGCATGTGCTCCGCAATCTCATTCATACAGCAGATCAGGTATCTGAGCTTGGGTACAAGGAGGACGCTCCACTCGAGGAAATCCTCGATGAAGCAGAGAGCAAGATCTACTCGGTGACAAATATTTCTAGCGGGAAGGGAATTCAAAACATAAAGGATGCATTGATCGAGGCATGGGCAAGGATTGAGCGTATTCACGAAGAGCAGGATGGACTCCGTGGTGTCCCAACGGGATTTGCCTCACTTGATAAAATGCTCTCTGGGCTCCAGAAGTCTGACCTCATCATTCTTGCGGCGCGCCCTTCTGTTGGTAAAACTACACTTGCCCTCGACATCGCACGCAGAGCTGCCGTTGACCACAATGTACCCGTCGGTATCTTTTCTCTTGAAATGAGTTCCCAGCAACTCATCGACCGCATGCTTGCAGCCGAGAGTTCCGTTGATGCATGGAAACTCCGTACCGGAAAACTTTCCAAAGACCATGAGTTTGCGTATTTGCGTGAAGGTCTGGATCGACTTTCAAAAGCACCTATTTTTATCAACGACCAAGCGGGTATCAATATCATGAATATGCGCTCAGCAGTTCGTAGGATGAAAAGTGAGCACAACCTTGGTCTCGTCATAGTAGACTACCTTCAGCTCATGACCCCTATCCACTCTACCGACTCAATGGTCCAGCAGGTGACAGAAATTTCGCGTTCCTTAAAGGGACTCGCCAAGGACCTCGATGTGCCAGTACTAGCACTATCACAGCTTTCACGTGCCGTGGAGGCGCGTGGTGGACGACCTCGCCTTTCTGACTTACGTGACTCAGGTTCAATCGAGCAGGATGCCGACGTCGTGATGTTTATTCATCGCGAAGACAAGGCCAACAAAGACAAAGTGTCCGACAGGCCAAATATTGCTGAAATTATGATTGAAAAGCATCGTAATGGTCCAACTGGCATGGTAGAGCTCTTCTTTGATGAAAAGCACACAACATTCAGAGAGCTCGATAAATCTCACCAGGCCGGGAATCAGGGCTTCGACGATGTATTTTAGGCTGAGTGCAAAAGTATGATAATCTTGTGCAATGGAACCTATTTCGAGATTGGCTACACTTTTTGCGGAGTTTCCTGGTATTGGTGCACGCCAATCAAAACGGTTTGTGCACTACCTCTTGAAGCGAGACCGCACTTACTTAAACGAGCTTGCAAGACAGATTGCAGCACTCCAAGAGGTGGTGTTTGAGTGTAGCAGTTGTCATCGCTACTTTATGAAAAAGTTTGCCGACGCTCCCCTCCTCTGCGCTATTTGTCAGGATAGCGCTCGTGACGCGCGCACACTCATGATTGTAGAGAAAGATTCTGATCTTGAAGCACTGGAGCGGAGTGGGACATACAAAGGACGTTATTTTGTTCTGGGAGGAGTACTCCCAATTCTTGAGAAAAACCCCAACGCACGAATTCGTATCAATGCACTACTCGATCGCATCAATGCAGAGAACGACGACCTCGACGAAATTATTTTAGCCTGCGCAGTAACGCCTGAAAGTGAGCACACTGCACAGTATGTTGAAGCAACCATCACTCCACTACTCAATGCCACCATGACCAAAATCACCCACCTTGGACGTGGTCTCTCAACGGGCACCGAACTTGAATACTCCGACGCGGATACCTTGCGTTATGCGCTAGAAGGTAGAAAATAAAACATATGAGCCAAGAAATGCCCCAAGTAGAACAGGAAAATACTGTGTCCTCAGCGCTCATGTCAAGTGAAGAGTATGCGAGCATTGCAAAAGAACTTTCTGATGGTTCGTACGAGTTTAATTTGAATAATCATGAGAGACAACTCAACTATATTGGCCTTCATCACACATTTGACCCCAGTGATCCAGCCCTTGCCGAACTTGAGAATCAGTTTGCGACATTGGCACCTACATCGGTATTTGTTGAAGGTGTTAGCGCTGTTGAAAAATATGATTCACAGCAAATATTTGCGCAACTGCGCACAATGTCTCGAGACGAGGTTATTCGTCGCCACGGAGAACCAATGTTTACACTCTGGCTCGCTGCGCAAAATGAAACCCCTGAGAATCATATTGCAATACACTCCCCCGAACCATCTTTTGAGGAGGAAATTTCTGAGATGGAGAAAGTGGGATTTTTACAAAAGGATATTCTTTCATACCACATTTTTCGATTGGTCCCACAGTACATTTCGAGTGGTGGCCAGCCAGACCAGACCTCATTCCTCGCATACGTTAGACCATTCCTGGGTGATTTTGCACGCTTGCCAAACTGGAGCGAAGAGACAATAAATAAACTGGGGGGTGAAATTATTAAGCAAATTGATCTAAACACTCCCGACATTTACCACGATCTCTCCGACCCTATTCCGTGGGAAGGAAAAACATTCGCAGCATCCAATTCAGTTGCACAGAAAACAAGCAGATTCCGCGATGAGCACATTGTGAAGGAAATAATTAAACACGGAGGAACTAACGCACTTGTCATATATGGGTACACTCACGCAGTGATGCAGGAACCTGCATTGCGGGAGGCATTTGAATCTGCACAAACGTAAAACCCGCCTCACGGGCGGGTTTGCTTCTTTTCATGGTTCTTCGATAAGTTCCTTGGGGATGCGCATGCTCCCCCTACAGAACGTTTCGACCACTTCCCCGGTCTCCGAATTGACGACCTGATCGCTTCTTTTGCCAGGCTTTCCCACATGGGTGGCAGAAAGGTAGGTCTCCCCGCTCTCCGTTTTTCTGATTTCCTTTGGCAAAACCAAACGACACGCTTTGACTACCTCCTCACATTCAGGACAGATTACTTTCACTGCAGTCTCCTTGATGGTTGATAAGCATGATACTAGAAAGAACACCATCAATCTGCCTGCTCTGTCTACCAGCGACCACGGCAAATGTCAAACCTCCGTAGATAAACAAAAAAAAGACCTAAGGTCTTTTTTTGTTTATCCTATTGATTCTATTTTCACTTCTGTGAAAGGTTGGCGATGGCCGTTCTTTTTGTAGTATCGACTCTTTGGGCGATACTTCACTACCATTACTTTCTTGTGGCGGTTGTTGTCCACGACTGAGGCCGAGACCTTAGCACCTGCGAGGTATGGTGCGCCAATCTTTGTCGAGCTACCATCGTCAACGAGTAAAATTTGATCAAAGGTTACCTTTGCTCCAACCTCATGGACGATTGGTGCCTGCCCAGGAATAGCCTCCTGCGAAAGCTTCTCAATCTTGAGAATATCCCCCACTTCTACCTTATATTGCTTTCCTCCTGTTTGTATTACTGCGAATGACATAGTGGAGCTATTCTACACGGTCTTTTATATATTGCAAATCCTCAGTACTTGACATTTTTACTAATTAGTGTATTATTTTAATAGGCATTGGCCCGTCTCCCAACCCCCTAATACGAATATATTGGGAAATTAATTGATAACGAATGCACAAACTTTCCATATTC
>JAYSSO010000010.1:0-49373 GCA_043720495.1 Candidatus Lloydbacteria bacterium
CGCTGCGGGATTGTGGAACTACCATTTGAGTTACGGGACATAAAAACACAACGTGGGGTGTGTTTTTTAACGGGTGGGTCTTATTGGGGAGCAAGTCTATTGATATTTTTTATGAAAGGCAAAATAGGAGGTGTGTATGAAGAATGATATGTTGATATATAACTTATGAACAAATACCCACAACAACCTGATGAAGTCATAGACCTTCATGGGTTTCGCGTTGTTGATGTGGAAGATATTTTAGAGGATATTCTGAAGGGAGGCGTGTCGACACACGTACGCTTGATTGTTGGAAAGGGGATTCATAGTAAGGGTGGTCCGGTCATCCGTGACTTTGTGAAACGGTACCTCGACGCACGAAATATAGCGTATAAAAGTGCGAAATTTAGTGATGGTGGCGACGGCGCACTCGAAGTGTTCTTTTAGTTCTTTCATTAGGAGCCCTAGGATTTTTGCTTGAGGCATTTCACAATACAAGCTATCATTCATGTGTAATGAAGAAACAGAAGGTCAAAAATGGTGTCGTCATTTACCAAGCGAAGAATGGGGCAATTGAGCTCAAGGGTGATTTTTCGCATGAGACGGTTTGGGCCACTGTTGCAAAAAATGCAACAGTTCAAATCGAGGGTGGACGCTCGGTGGAGCGCATTATCGAGTACTATAATCTCGATGCAATCATTTCAGTTGGCTGCAGAGTAAACTCAAAGATGGCCACTCAATTTCGCCAATGAGCGACGAAAACAATCCACGGGTATATTCTCGATGGCTTTGTGGTAAACAAGAGTAGAATCACAAAAAACTATGAGCAATTTCTTGCGACAGTCCCTATTTTTATTTTTACAAAAAAAATATGCTCAGGAAAAATATAATAATCATTACAGTTACAGTGTTTGCGTCAATGATCCTTGGCGCATACGCTACCTGGTACACATATAGTCGACAGGTAAAGATTGCTCAGGTTGAGAAATGTGACTACAAAATGGAGCATCCAGAACCGCCTACAACGTACCTGGATCCAGATGGAAATGTTGTGTCGGTTATGATTACTGAACCATGCCTCATAATTCCCATACCGCCATCACTGTGGGATCTCTTACGTGGTCGCATTGCATTCGAAGGCGCACTGAGTGGATTGGAAGTGAATCCGTACTCGCTAAAAGACATCCTATTTGGCAATTACACGCTTGGCCCAGCTAGGAACATGCCATGTGACCAATCTGCAACGACGACCCCTTGCGCAACACTCGAAGCGCTCAGAGCCGGAGAGCCCTCCATGCCCGCACCATACATTTCATTCAGTGTCGTCTATCCGATATCAGAATTGACATCAGCAACCGACACATCCGTTACGCTTTCCGGATTTATCTTCCAGCTTCCATCTGGGTGGCATGGGGAAGTGTATGAGAAAAGCAACTTCGGTGGTGTTCACGCCCTCATGCAAAGCGAATCAAGCGATCGCGGTTTTACCATCGATTGTCCTCCTGACGGCAAGGACTTAGAGTCGGCGACACGACTATCGAGTGAGGAACGAACATTTACTAAAAATTCCACAACTTATTCAACCGCTCTTGAAGAATGGGCTGCACCCAGAAACGATCCGCAGTATTTCGTCTGGATTAGAACGCATGAGTCGAGTGACATTTCAAATCATGCGCCTAGCACCGTCTGCCTCGCACAGGGAAGTGCGACCTCAGATATTAAGAACGCCATGAGCATGTTCTACAAAACGGTGATGTAGGAATTTTGAAATTTAAGCTATTTAAGCTAGTATTCCTATAATGTCACTATCCGTAGGAATTGTGGGTCTACCGAATGTGGGGAAATCGACGCTGTTTAAGGCGCTTACCAAAAAGGCTGTGCTTATTGCAAATTATCCATTTGCGACGATTGATCCATCGGTCGGGGTGGTTGAAGTTCCGGATGAGCGCCTCGGCAAGCTGTCCTCGTTTTCTCATTCAAAAAAAACAGTGCCCGCCATTGTGGAGTTTGTGGACATTGCCGGACTGGTGAAAGGTGCATCGGAGGGAGAAGGTTTGGGGAATAAATTTCTTGCAAATATTCGCGAGACTGATGCAATTGGCGAGGTGGTGCGCATCTTTGACGATTCAGACGTTATCCACGTCGATGGCAAAATAGACCCACTTTCAGATGTGACCACCATCAATCTTGAGCTCGTCATTGCGGATTTGCAGACAGTGACAAAGCGCTTGGAAAATATCGGAAAGGATGTGAAGCGAGGTGATAAGGTGGCGATAAGGGAGCACGAGGTGCTCACGCCCATAAAGGCGCTACTCGAGAGTGGCGAAATGGCAAACAAGGCGAAACTTGATGTTGATGAAGTGCCAATAGTGAAAGCACTTAATCTCCTCACACTAAAGCCGGTACTCTATATTTTGAACAAAAAAGCAGGAGCAAAAAATCTAGATGAAACGAATGATGAGCGCTATCAAAAACTTCTCGCATATTTTGCGGAACGGGGCGACCAATATGTAGTCGTAGATGCAAAAATTGAAGAAGAGTTGAGTGAATTTGACGGAGAAGAAAAAAAGATGTTTGCCACTGAGCTTGGAGTCATCGCAGACGGCGTGGACGAACTTATCGTGGCTGCATACAAACTACTGGGACTCATGACCTACTTCACGACAGGAGAGGACGAGACTCGAGCATGGACAATAAAGAAAGATTCAACTGCTCCAGTTGCGGGTATGGCGATACACACAGATTTTAAAGAAAAATTTATTCGCGCGGAAATCGTAGAGTGGCAAGCATTGCTGGATGCGGGCTCTTATGGGGTGGCGCGCGAGAAGGGATTGGTGAAGACGGAGGGGAAGGAGTATATAGTCAAAGATGGCGACGTCATCGAGTTTAAGATTTAAGATCACCACATCTACTTTGTCGCTACGAAACTTTCTGAAGCAGACGTACTCACGTGTACGTCAGCTTCAGAAAGTTTCTAGGCTTCGCGTGTCTGTGGCAATCTTAAACCTTAAACGAGTTTAAAACCTTACAATACAATTTTTTTTATATAAAAAGCGAGGCCCCCGAATGGGGGCCACTGTGTTGACCGTGGGTGTTACTGCTTGTGCAAGTCACGCCACGCGATATAGAAAAAGATCATTGCCGAGATCATTGAGAGGTACAGGTACCAACGGTACTCTGTCCAGAGTGTGTATCCGACCCATCCCAGTAGTGCGAAGGAGCAGATGAGGATAATGACGCGAAGCAAGAGGGCGCCGAGTGTCCCATGACGAATTGCGTAGGTGATGCTGGTTATGGTGCTCATAGTCGGTCCTTAGTTGAAGTGATTTGACTTCTCTGCGAGTCGCCGTGCGTAAGCGCCCCACTCGGTTTCGCGTTTCGGGTCAGGACTGACGGCGAGCTTTTGGAGCCCGCGGAGGGAGTTGATGCGCAGTGCGATGCAAGCTAGCATCATTGTGAGCGCCAATTGCACAAAAAAGAATTCGAAATTCATGTGTTGGTTCCTTGTGAATGTGCGAAACTATTTAGAATTTTATCACGTTTAGCGATAAAAGTAAAGGTCCATTGCGGGTGCTCAAAATATCCCTTATTATAAGTATCTATGCGGGAGTATAACCATAAAAAAATTGAGGAAAAGTGGCAAAAAGAGTGGGCTACGTCAGGGCTACACAAGGCAGAGACTGACTCTCAAAAGCCAAAGTGCTACGTGCTTGATGAGTTTCCGTACCCATCCGGTGATGGTTTACATACAGGGCATACGCGTATCTACACTGCAAGTGATATTTATGCTCGCCTGAAGCGCATGCAGGGCTTTAATGTACTCCACCCCAGTGGTTGGGATGCATTTGGTCTTCCAGCGGAGCAATACGCTATAAAGAATCAGGTACACCCAAGCGACTCGGTCAAAAAAAATACGGACCGATACAAAATGCAAATGAACCGCGTTGGTTTATCCTATGACTGGGACAGGGAAATAAATACTACCGACCCAGCTTTCTATAAATGGACACAATGGATATTTTTGAAACTCTTTGAGCGTGGTTTGGCATTTGAATCGTACGAACCTATCAACTGGTGTCCCTCCTGCCAGACTGGGCTTGCAAATGAAGACCTTGATGGCGATGTGTGCGAGCGCTGTGGAACAAAGGTAGAAAAGAAGCCGATGCGTCAGTGGGTACTGCGCATCACTGCATATGCGGACCGTCTTATCGATGATCTGAATTCACTTCCGGAGTGGCCAGATGCGGTGAAAGATGCACAACGAAACTGGATAGGGAAGAGTGCGGGTGCAGAGATAGAATTTTTGCTCACAGGGATTCCTGGACAACAGGACGGCTCCCACTCTGTGAAAGTTTTTACAACCCGACCCGACACACTTTTTGGAGTAACGTTCCTGGCTATTTCTCCAGAGCTAGGAAATAAATGGATTGATGCTGGATGGCAAGTTGAAAAAGACGTGCGAGCCTACATGTTGCTCACCCTCGAACGAAGGAAACAGGAAACCTACAAGGACAATCCAGAAAAGACTGGGATATTCACCGGGATATACGCAATCAATCCGGCGAATGACGAAAAAATTCCTGTCTGGGTGGTGAACTATGTGCTCGGGGATGTGGGCACGGGGGCTATTATGGCGGTGCCTGCACACGATGAGCGTGATAATGCTTTTGCAAAAAAATATGAGCTTCCCATTATTTCGGTTATTGAGCCTGTGACGGGTACACCGCAAGTGAACCCCGAGATGCGAAAGAGTATCGTTGCGATTCTTAAAAATAAAGCAGGAGAGTTGCTCTCGCTCAACTGGCGCAGAGAGGGGGGGAACCTCTTCGTGGGTGGTGGTCGCGAAAATGACGAGGACATCGTTGCGTGTGCCATTCGTGAGATAGAGGAGGAAACGGGCTACACCAACATCACCTGCATTGCACAGACCGGCGTAATTCATCACCAGTATTTTGCTCACTCCAAGGGTGTTGCGCGTAATATTGACGCACATGGACTGCTTTTTCTCCTTAATGATGAAACAAGAACGGCAACTACGCTTGAGAAAAGCGAAGAAGGAAAATTTACTCTCGAATGGCTCGCAGAAAGTGTCGCACGGGAGCGTGTGAAAGATGAACTCCACCAGACATGTTACCAGCTCCTTGTTAGAGAGCAGGTCTATGCTGGGGACGGCATACTCGCAAATTCTGGGCAGTTTACGGGCATGAACAATCGGGATGGAGTGAATGCAATCACCACGTTTGCAAAAGGAAAGTTGGTGAATACCTATAAACTGCGTGATTGGGTTTTTTCAAGACAGCGATATTGGGGTGAACCTATTCCCATCATTCATTGCGAAAAGGATGGCGCAGTGCCGGTACAAGAGAAAGACCTTCCTGTTCTGCTTCCTGAAGTAGATTCCTATGCTCCTACAGGCACTGGAGAGTCACCGCTCGCACTCATTACGGAGTGGGTGAATGTCATGTGCCCCGTCTGCAGTGGTCCGGCAAAACGAGAGACAAACACTATGCCGCAATGGGCTGGTTCTTCTTGGTACTACCTAAGGTTTATGGATCCGCACAATACCCAAGCACTCGTCGGTGTAGCTGAAGAAAAATATTGGTCGCCCGTGGATGTATATGTTGGGGGTTCAGAGCATGTCACGCGTCACCTCATCTACGCACGTTTTTGGCATAAGTTTCTCTATGACATTGGCGTCGCATCTACCAGTGAACCCTTCAAGCGTCGTCGGGGAGTCGGACTGGTGCTCGGAGAGGGAGGCGTGAAGATGAGTAAACGTTTAGGCAACGTGATTAACCCGGACGATGTGATTGATACATTTGGAGCTGACTCGCTCCGCGTGTATGAGATGTTCATGGGCCCGTTTGGGCAGGCGATACCTTGGTCTACGGACAACCTTATTGGTGCACGAAGGTTCATCGAGCGTATTTGGCGACTGAGTGAAAAAGTTGGTGACAGCGCGACAGTGGTGATGGTAGATAAAGAAACTGAACTCATGCACCATCAAACTATTAAAAAGGTGGGTGACGATATTGAGGGGTTTGCGTTTAATACTGCAGTTGCACAGCTGATGACCTATCTCAATCATCTAGAAAAACTTCCGTCCGTATCAAAAAAATCATACGAAGAATTGCTGTGTCTGCTCGCGCCGTTCGCTCCTTTTGTTACTGAAGAACTGTGGCGAGCAATGGGCCATACTGAATCAATTCACGCATCTCCCTGGCCCACTTACGACAATACAAAAATGATTTCTGAGACAATCACTATCGGCATTCAAGTCAACGGAAAACTGCGCGACACGTTGATAATTGCACGAGACACACCTCCAGATGAGGTAAAAAAGCTCGCTTTGGAACGTGAGGCGGTGATGAAGTGGGTGGGGGATAGTACACCAAAGAAAGTCATTTATATTTCAGAAAAAATAGTAAGTATCGTGTTGTAATTTTATAGTGCTCAAAAAAACCTTAAAACATAAGGCTTTTTTCAGAGTTTTTATTGTGCTTGAAAACGCTTGACAATATTTCGTGAGGTGCTAAAACTATAACTATCTACGTATCGGGAGGCAAGGTGTCAATATCTTGTGAGTCATTATTATTCTTTTCGAATCAATCACATTATGAGCAACGTCAGCATATCATTCAAACCAAAGTTGGTAACAAAGCATTTTCTTTCTGTGCTACCGCGACGTGCGCAAGATGTGCTCACAAAGCGTTACGGGCTTGGTACTGAAACCAAAAAAATGACCCTTGAGGCAATAGGTGAAAACTATGGCATCACTCGCGAGCGCGTCCGTCAGATTGAGAATTTTGCGCTTACGACAATTCGCAAGTCAGATGCGTTCAAGGAGGAACTCCCTGTGTTCGAAGAACTCCGCAAATGTATGCTCTCAATGGGAGCCATTGTCCCGGAGACGACATTTCTCGCTGGTGTCTCTACTGAAAAGGCACTCCAAAATCACATTCACTTTCTGCTCGTCTTGGGTGACCTATTTACCAAACACAAGGAAGATGACGAGTATGCTCATCGCTGGACTACCGACCCTGAAGTTGCAGAGTTGGTACACGCATCACTCCGCAAGCTCTATGAGTCTATTTCTGACCAGGACTTGATCGAAGAGTCAAAAATGATCGAGCGGTTCCTTAATCACCTTAAGGAGGTGTCAGAAGACTATAAAAATGAGGAAATTCTTAAGCGGTGGCTCTCTCTTTCTAAGAAGCTTGGCAAGAACCCTCTTGGCGAATGGGGAATGGCTTCGTCACCAAATGTGTCCGCACGAGGAGTTCGTGATTATGCGTTTCTTGTGCTCCGCAAACATGGTTCACCAATGCACTTCACTGAAGTGGCAAAGGCCATCAGTTCACATTTTGACAAGCGTGCACATGTTGCCACCACGCACAATGAGCTCATCAAAGACAAGCGTTTTGTCCTTGTGGGACGGGGACTCTACGCACTCTCGGAGTGGGGATACTCTACCGGAGTGGTGCGCGACGTTATCGGAGAAATCATTAAAAAGAGTGGACCACTTTCGAAGGAAGAAATTGTCGACAAGGTGATGCGTGAGCGCTATGTAAAGCCGAACACGATATTGGTCAACCTTCAGAACCCTAAGTATTTCAAAAAGAGTAAGGACAGTAAGTACTCGCTCGCATAGAGCCCGTACCACGCTCCACACAATGCGCCCAAGGGGGCGCTTTTTGTTTATATTTTGGAGTGAATAGGCTATACTTCAAAGTATGAACTCGCGGTTTATGTCACTTTTCGACAACAAATTTTTTGTGCTACTTGGCACCATTTATGATTTGGTCACCATGACAGCCTTCCTGTGGGCACCGATACTGCTGGTGTGGCTCGCGCAGAAGTTGTGGTTTGCATACATTCGGGCCGACTATATTCGTAAGAGTTTTGATTTTATAATACTTGAAGTGCGACTTCCGCGCGTCATCGATAAAACTCCACTTGCGATGGAACTCGTGCTCCAGGCGCTCTACCAGGGAGGCACCGGCAACTGGCTGGAACAATGGTGGGGAGGAAAAGTGAAACCCTGGTTTTCTCTTGAGATTGTTTCGACAGAGGGTAGTGTAAAATTTCTTATACGTACGCCATCAAAATTTAAAAAAATTATAGAAAGCCACATCTATGCGCAGTACCCTGCGATTGAAGTTGTGGAAGTAAAAGACTATGTTTCCCTTGCACCATATCTACATGAAGCAAATGAGTGGAGCATGTGGGGTTGCGAGTTCGGACTTACAAAACCTGATCCATATCCTATTAAAACATATGTGGATTATGGCCTCGATAAACAGGGAACAAAAGAAGAGTTTAAAAGTGACCCTATCACCTCAGTTATTGAATTTATGGGAAGCATAGGGCGTGGCCAGCAGATTTGGATGCAGATTCTCGTACAAGCCAATGGAGACCGATACAAAACTCACGGAAAATGGTTTGGTACACACGACTGGAAAGAAGAGGGAAAGCGCGTGATTAAGGACTTACAGGCAAAGACAGGAGCAGATGATGCGAAACCATCAAAGGGGGATATGGAGGCAGTGTCCGCCATTGAGCGCTCACTTTCCAAAATTGGTTTTGATTGTGGTATTCGCACGCTCTATATTGCAAAAAGAGAACAGTATGATCCTGCCAACATAGCGGGCATTACCGGTGCTTTTCGCCAATATAGTTCGCAAACCCTAAATGGTTTTAAGCCTGCCGATACAACAGGATTTGATTACCCCTGGGAAGATTTTCGAGATTATCGTCTAAATAAAAAGAAGAAAAAGATGTTTGATGCATACGTACGCAGGTCATACTTTTATGCACCACACAAGAAAAAACCTTTTGTGCTCAATTCCGAAGAGCTTGCAACCATATTTCATTTCCCTGGAGGTGTTGCAGAAACTCCGACCTTTGACCGCATCGAGTCTCGTAAAGCAGAGCCACCTGCAAATCTTCCGGTATGAGTGAAGTAATGAACGATTTTGACCAAAAATTTGCTGATCAAGTCAGGCGATCTGAGCGGCGAGGGCGTACGTTAAAGATTATTTTTTTTGCTCTCATCCTCGACGTACTAGTCATTCCTGGTGCAGTTTTTTGGTACTTCTCTCTTCCGCCCTCGCCCACAAATGAGGTAATAGTGGATATCCGCGCGGGGAGTACTGCTCGGGAAACGGCAACACAGCTTGAGGAGAGCAAGGTAATACGCTCAGCGCTACTCTTTCGTGCCTGGGTCCGCTATAAGAAAGTCGATACAACCCTTCCATCTGGCGTGTTTCTTTTCCAGCCGAATCAAAATCTATTTCAGGTGGTGGACCAACTTGCACGTCAAGAGCATGGCATAGAGCGTATGAAAATAACCATTCCTGAGGGACTTTCCACGAAGCAAATTTCCTCCGTGATTGGTGCACAGCTGCCACATTTTGATAGTGAACAGTTTTTTGTAGCTGTCGAGAAGCCGGGAGTTTATATATTTCCAGATACATATTTCTTTTACACCACTGCAACGAGTGGAGAGGTATTTATGGTCATGACTGAAAATTTTCGCATAAAAACGGATTCGTACATGAATGAATCCGTCGCTATCGGAAAAAATTGGAGCGACATCATCACCATGGCCTCGCTTATCGAAGAAGAGGCAGTCCTCGATGTTGATCGTAAAATAGTTTCAGGGATTTTATGGAACCGTATTAAACTGGGCATGCGCTTACAAGTTGATGCCTCCTTCTCCTATCTTTTGGGAAAGACATCTGCTGAGGTAACCGAGAGTGACTTTGACGTTGATTCACCATACAACACCTACAAATACGCCGGACTTCCACCTGGACCCATCTCTCACCCCGGGCTTTCTACTATTGAATCAGCGCTCCACCCGACCGACACACCGTATCTCTACTACCTCTCAGATGATGACGGCAACATGCATTACGCTAAAACTTTTGCTGAACATAAGTTAAATAAAGCGCGTTATCTCAGATGAATTAATAAAAAAATCGCCAAATCTGGCGATTGACACTTACCACTAGGGTCTCTTCAAGAACCCCCAAATCGATCCCGTCACTACTCCAGCGCCAATTGCTAACCAGATGTTAAGGTCGTCACCCAGCAAATTGGCCGTTAATCCGAAGACAGTGCCGAGCACGACTCCCACAATCAAAGAAGTCTTCATTCCATTCTACTGCTTGAACCACACCCCTCAGCATTCAATACGTAGTAGACTGCTTTGTCAAACACCATTTGTGTTAATGAATAAATGATATTAGTATTCACCTTATGGAGATTTCTGAGATTAAAAAAGCGCATTTTATTGGCGCGAGTGGGATAGGAGTGTCTGCGATAGTTCGACTTTTTGCCCTGAAGGGAATCGTGGTGACTGGGTCTGATGTCGTGCTTCCCCCTGCGGGCCTACTTCCCGCGGGGAAATATTACGAGGGTCACAACGCGTCGTATGTAGATAGTGACACCACACTCGTCATTTATTCTCCGGCAGTGCCACCGACAAACCCCGAGCGCATGCGCGCAAAGGAACTAGGTATTACCGAACTTTCTTATCCTGACACACTCGCACTGGTGACTCGTGGCCACCCCACTATCGCTGTATCAGGAACGCACGGTAAATCGACTACGACTGCGCTGATGGGAAAGCTTTTTGAGGCGGGAGATTTCGATCCGTCGATAATTGTTGGAGCTGAGGTTGATGGGTGGAACCATAATTTTCGACACGGAAATGGGGACATGTTTATTGTTGAAGCATGTGAGTATCGCAGGCATATGCTCTGCCTCTCACCCCAAGCAATAGTGCTTACGAACCTGGAACTTGATCACCCGGATTACTATCGAGACCTCGCCGACATCAAGCAGGCATTTACTGACTATATTGCAAAACTGTCGGGAGAAGATTTGCTCATCTACAATGCTGATGATAATAATTTGCGTGATGTGACAAGAGGTTATGACGCCATCACGGTGCGATTTGGCATTGGCGAGGGGTCTGACTTGTATGCAAAAAATGTATTTGTCACAGAGGATACACAGTCTTTTGATTTAGTGTGGAAGGGAACACCGATCGGCAATTTTACCACATCCCTCCCAGGACTTTATAATATTTACAACATACTTGCGGCGGTCGCAGCGTATCTTGCCTACGGGGGAAACATGAATCATATTCAATCTGTGCTCTCACACTTTCACGGCGTGGGGAGACGCTTTGAGGTGCTGGGGACACACGAAGGCAAGGTGGTGATTTCTGACTATGCGCACCATCCGACGGCACTTTCTGCTGTTATTTCAACGGCGATATTTCGCTACCCCAATAAGCGTATTCTCACCGTCTTTCGACCACACCACAAAGAACGCACCATAAAGCTATTTGACGCATTCGTCGGCAGCTTGCTACTAGCGAGTGAAATGATTCTTGTGGAAATCTATGATGTTCCCGGACGCGAAGAAGACATCGTGGTCAGTTCGCGAGACTTAATTCAAGAGGTGCATAAATTTGATCCGAGAAAAGATATCACCTATGCAAAGGACCTCGCAGATGCAGAGGAGCAGATTCGCAGTCGTGCACACGAATGTGATGTCATTATGGTAATTGGCGCCGGAGATGCCGACCAGCTCGCAGGGAAGCTCATTGCTTAAACTTTTTTATGGAACTACAGGTTGGAGTAAAAATATTTTTAATCAATGAGTACGGGAAGTATCTCACCATTAAACGCTCACCCGTAAAATATCCGGGAATCAAGGGTGCCTGGGACATCGTGGGAGGGAGAATCGAAAAGGGAACTTCGCTTATTGATAATCTCCGCCGTGAGGTACGTGAGGAAACTCGACTGGTGATAACTTCCGAGCCCCAATTAATTTTTGCTCAAGACATTTTGCGTGGAAATGATCGCCACGTGGTCCGACTATCGTACGTAGGGAAAACAGAGGGTGAACCGGTGCTTGATCTTAGTGAAAATGTTGAATACCAATGGCTTACGTTTGCTGAACTGAAACAGCAACATGATCTTGATTTTTATGTAAATGAAGTAATTACTAGTGGTATTATGGATTCACACATATGAAAAATCACACGCTTGCTTTTTTTGATCTCGAGATGACCGGCCTCGATCCGTTTGATCACGAAATTTTTGAAATTGGAATTGTGCTTGCTTCTCAAAATGAAAATGAAGCAGGCAGGAAGACCCTTCTGAAGATATCCGAACACAACATTCAGCTTATACCCACACATCTTGAAACTGCCGATCCAAAAGCGCTTGAGATAACCAGGTACCATGCGCGTGACTGGAGTCTTGCTGTGCCACAGAAAGAGGGACTAGAGATGGCGGCAAAGTTTATCGATGGTACAGTCCTCGTTGCGCAAAATGTAGCTGGAGACTGGGCATTTCTCGTGAAGTCGGGAAGAAAGTACGGAGTAGATTTTAACAAAGCGACACACTACCATCGCCTTGACCTTGCCTCTATGGTTTTTGGAAAACTGTACCATGATCCAAAATTATTTAAGTTTAGCTTACGTGAGCTCACGGAGTACTTCGAAGTAAAGAACATGGATGCACACACTGCACTCTCCGACGCCCGAGCAACATTCGAGGTCTGCAAGAAACTTCTCGCTCTTTAAAATTACGTTAAGATGGACGACCGTCTAGCTTAACATAATTTTATGAAAAGAAACCGTAGTAATGCGGTTTCTTGCTCTTTTTAAGATGCTTGCACCAAAGGCCCGGGCGAAAGTAATGCACTGCCCTTATTTCGCAAACACTGAGCCTAAATGTCTTGATTGCTTCTCGAGCGATATCCATGATGATTCCAAGTGGTTCTTATTTGAAGACACACCACTTGTATGACTATGTCAAACATGCTAAATTCACACGGTGAATATTAAACAAAAGGTATTTGTCGGCATGAGCGGGGGAGTGGACTCCTCGGTTTCGGCTGCGCTTCTGCAGAAGGAGGGGTACGAAATTGTCGGGGTGTTTATCAAAGTCTGGCAGGCGGATTTTTTGCCATGTACTTGGCGCGAGGAACGTCGTGAAGCAATGCGTGCGTGTGCACACCTGGGGATTCCCTTTCTCACGCTTGACCTCGAAAAAGAATACAAAGAAGGAGTCGTGGACTATATGATTCGCGAATATAGCGACGGGAGGATTCCCAACCCTGATGTGATGTGCAACAAACATGTAAAATTTGGTGCATTTCTTGATTTTGCAAAAAAAAATGGAGCGGGTTTTATCGCTACCGGGCATTACGCTCAAGTAGCAACATCTGCGGACAAATTCCAAGGTCGCACCTTGCTGAGCCAAGGAACGACCTTTGGTCCGCCACATAAGTACAATTTACAAATGGGAGTGGATAAGGAAAAGGACCAGTCGTATTTTCTGTGGACACTTACACAAGAACAGCTTGCACATACACTATTTCCCGTTGGAGGGTTAGTAAAAAGTGAGGTGCGTAAACTCGCAAATGAATTCGGACTTCCCAATGCGGAAAAGAAAGATAGCCAAGGACTCTGTTTTATGGGCCCGGTGAATATCAAGGACTTTCTCGCACACTATGTTGATGCAAAAGAGGGTGATGTGTTGAATGAGGTGGGTGAGGTGGTGGGTAGGCACGACGGAGCACTCTTCTATACGATAGGACAGCGCCACGGCTTTCGTACCAACAAGCAAGTAATAAACACAGACGCGCTATATGTACTAAGTAAGAATATGGATGAAAATACACTAACAGTGGGCGGTCGCGAAGCACATGCTTTGGGAAAAACAGAATTTAGCGTTCGTGAGCTGAATGTGAGTGGAGTGGGAGAGCAGATAACTTGCAAAGCACGAGTGCGGTATCGCGGACCACTTCGTGAAGCTGTGCTTGTGCGCACTAGCGAGGTTGATGGCACTGTGTCGTTTGCGGGCACTGGTGATGATGCAATTGCTCCGGGTCAGTCTGTTGTTTTCTATCTTGATGAAGAATGTCTGGGTGGAGGGGTAATCGCGCTGTAAGTATTCTGTACTACCTTGAGGTATACTTCACGCCTGTGGTATCATGGTGTGTATGAATAACATATCAATTGTTATCGGTGTCGTTTCGGCTGTTGTTATTGCCGTGGTGTTATTCTTGTATCCTCCATTGCAAGCCGAGATGCCAGTACTTTCAAATCTTGAAAAAAATGTACCACAAATAACGACAAATATTACTACTCAACCTATCACATCTATGCAAAACACTACCTCGGGACTTATCATTGAAATCATCACTCCCGGAGCAGGACCAGAGGTCGCCTCAGGTCAGACTGTAGCGGTTGACTATACTGGAACGTTTACGGATGGTAAGGTTTTTGACTCAAGCATTCCCCGGGGACAACCACTTACACTTAAACTCGGTAGCGGTCAGGTGATCAAGGGCTGGGACTTGGGCATTGTAGGAATGAAAGTTGGAGAGGTGCGCAAACTCACAATTTCACCTGAGCTTGCCTACGGATCAGCAGGAGCGGGTGGAGTTATTCCTCCAAATGCAACATTGGTTTTTGAAGTAACACTTAAGGTGATTCAATAATATATGGTGAAGTGGATAGGATTCGTCGTGCTCATCATATCGGGATCGGTGCTGGGGATTCTCTATCTTCAGGTGAAGCAACTTGAGCAAAACCCAGCTAGTCTACCGGCCCCGGTAAGTGAAAATAGTGTGCGTATTGCTCACTCCTATCGTGACGGTGCACATCGGTATGCGGGAATACTGTATCTTCCAAATTCCTGTCACGAGGTGACTGCAGTGGTCGTTCAGGATTCTAAAATATTTGAAAATTTTGAGCTACGGGTCACAATGAAGGACAAACAAATGGAGACTGCTTTTTGCTCGCAGATAAGGTCACAGTATCAGTTTTCCGCAACACAAGAAGGGCCACAAAAGGTGAACCTCGTATTTTTGTTGAACGGAAGGGAAAAAGCATTTACTCTGAGTGAAGGTTCATGGCAAAATGACGGAGCTTCACTTGATGTTGGAAATTAAAGATACATTCAAATTGAGAATTTTATGGCGCAAGATCAAATTTCAATAGTAAAAGCTTCAGGGGATATTGAGGCATGGGATCCAAAGAAACTAGAGAGTTCACTCCAAGCAGTAAAAGCGCCAAAAGAATTGATAGATGAGATTATCAAGCACATAGAGAAGGATGTGGCTGATGGAATGACGACTGAGCACATTTATCAACATGCACTCCTTTTGCTGAAACGGTATGATAGTCCTGTTGCTGCGGAATATAGTTTGAAGCGAGCTATTATCTTGCTTGGCCCCTCGGGGTTTCCATTTGAGCGTTTTGTTTCGCATATTTTGCGTGCACAGGGATATCAGACGAAAGTTGGGGTAATGGTACAAGGTGCATGCGTGACGCATGAGGTGGATGTTGTTGCGGAAAAGGATGACGAGCGTATTTTGGTAGAGGCAAAATTTCACAACTCTCCTGAAATTAAGTCCGATGTGAAAGTGGCACTCTATGTGAAGGCGCGATTTGATGATATTCAAAAAAGATTTGAACAAACTGATGAGGGTGAGCGTTATAATCGTGCGTGGCTCATCACCAATACGCGCTTTTCTTCACAGGCAATCACCTACGGCAATTGCGTAGGCCTTTCGCTTACTGGCTGGAATCATCCGGCAAATCACACACTCCAGGACCTCATTCGTAATACAAAGACGCATCCCATTACATGCCTCACTACGCTTTCTGTTGCACAAAAAAATCAATTATTGACGGAGGGAACCGTCCTTTGTCGCGAGGTTCTGGATAACCCTGCGAAACTTATGCGGATAGGGTTGAGTAGTGCAAGCATTAAGTCAGTCATCGACGAGGGCTTGCGTTTGTGTCCCGTGGAATGAAAAATCAGCTTTCCGTATGGGGTGTGGTTGTCGTAAATTTCAGGAAGCGTATACTGTTACCTACATGGAATTATTTGCCGTTTCGGATTGGGAGATACTCGTTCGACTTACCGTGGCTGTTGTGCTTGGCCTTGCGGTTGGGGCAGAGCGTTCACGGGTTGGAAAACGTGCGGGCATGCGTACGTATGCACTGGTGTCCCTGGGAGCAGCCCTCTTTATCGTCATCGCGGGTGTCGTTTCAGAACAGTATCAAGATACATTTGTTTTTGATCCACTCCGCGTTGCTTCGCAGGTGGTTGTCGGTATCGGATTCCTTGGAGCTGGGGTGATTTATGTGCAACGAAACGTACTGACTGGGTTGACCACCGCGGCGGGTCTTTGGGTCGTCGCTGGCGTCGGTGCTGCGTGTGGATATGGACTGTATGTTATCGCTACGTTTGTTACCTTACTTGTGCTTGTTGTTTTTGAAGTACTTTGGTACGTGGAAGAGCGTTTTATTAAAACCGCACGAACAGATATTGAGGAGGATTTCATACAAAGTGCACGACGTGGTCGGCAACACAATGAAGACGAAAATTAGAATTGGTGTAATTGCAGTCGCGGGGAGTGGTACACGTTTTTTGCCTGCAACGAAGTCTCAGCCAAAAGAAATGTTACCGATAGTTGATAAGCCAATCATCCAATATGTAGTAGAGGAGATGGTAGAGGCTGGAATTGAAGACATCATTTTGGTAACCAAGTGGGACAAAAAAACTCTCGAGGATCATTTTGATCGCTCATTTGAGCTTGAGCACTCACTCAAGGAGGCGGGAAAACTGAAATTGCTTGCGGAGGTACAGCGTCTATCCTCAATGGCAAATTTTATTTATGTGCGCCAGAAGGGTCCTTATGGCAACGGAACCCCTATTTTGTCTGCAAGCTCGCTACTCAACAATGAGCCTTTTGTATTTGCCTGGGGGGACGATCTCGTGCTTTCAAAAACTTCTTTCACCAAACAGCTCATCGATAACTACGAAACACATAGTGCACCCGTGATTGGGGTGCAACGAGTCCCAGTAGATCATGTCAACCGTTATGGCATTGTGAAGCTGAGACCTGGTACAAATGAAATGGAGTTAGTTGTAGAAAAACCATCTGTGGCGGACGCACCGTCTCAGCTTGCACAGTTCGGCCGAATGATTCTTACGCCTGAAATAGTAAACATACTGAAGTCGACGAAACTCGGCAAAGGGGGAGAGCTCTGGGTGACTGATGCAATAAGCGAATACATACGTCGCGGAGGCAGATTTATGGTTGAAGAGGTAACTGATGGCAAGTGGCTGACCACTGGTGATCCACTCAACTATCTAAAGGCGATGATTGACTATGCGCTCTTGCGTGATGACATCGGTGAGGAATTTCGCGCACACTTAAAAGGTCTTGCACTCTAATGCTTGCTCGGTAAAAGTGTTCCTCACTAATGACAATTCTAAAATGAAAAAACGAAAGAATAAACGTGCAGTGGGATCTCTCCCCGTAGCGCTTGCTCTCCTTGGTAATGCGTTTATCACAGTCATTAAGGTTTTCGGATTCATGGTGTCCGGCTCGGGGGCAATGTTTTCTGAAGCAGTACACAGCCTTGCAGACACACTTAATCAGGCGCTACTGTTGGTGGGAATTCGTCGCTCTACTCGAAGTGCTGACGATGAGTTTTCTTATGGATATGGAAAGGAGCGTTTTTTCTGGGCGCTTATCTCTGCATGCGGAATATTCTTTCTTGGCGCCGGTGTAACGGTATATCACGGAATTGACCTCTTGCTTGCTCCTCAGCTTCCGCAGTTGTCACCGCTGGTGTTTATCATCCTTTTTGTTTCGTTTGTCGTGGAGTTCTTTACACTCTTGGCTGCCTGGCAAGAACTAAGGCGCACTAATCCGGGACGTTCCCTTACTGATGTACTCAAGTTTGGTGACCCCAGTACAATCGCCGTGCTCTATGAGGATGGCGTTGCGGTGATTGGTGTCCTTGTCGCCTTCGTGTCACTTTTACTTACTGGGCTTACTGGAGATCCTGTGTGGGATGCGGTCGGGTCTATCATAATTGGCTTACTTCTCGGAGCGGTTGCCATTATCCTGATTAGTAAAAATCGGAAATACCTCATCGGAGTAAATATCCCCGATGAAATAAAAACCCGGATCATTGAAATCCTCGAGGCTGATCCCACAATTGACCGTGTCATAGATTTTAAATCATCAGTTCTTGATGTGGGGGTTTATCATATTAAATGTGAAATTGAATTTAACGGCTCAGCACTCATGAAAGAAATAGCGAAAAAGGGCGAATTACGCGATGAGTACGAAGAAATCCGAGAAGATTATGCGGAATTTGTCAAACTCGTAGTAGGGTATGTAAACCGAGTTCCCCGAGTGATGGGGTCACACATTGATAAACTCGAGAAGCGCGTGCAGAAGGAAATTCCTCAAATTAAACATATTGATATTGAGATTAATTGAGTATAATACATATATATGTCCGTATTGCTTTCGACGGTGGTCAAAATATTGCTGGGGGTGATGGTATTCACTGGATCATTTCTCTGGATGAAAGATGCGCCTGCATTTTTACTTGGTACAGATCCCACTCACAAGGTTCCTGAGAAAAGCGTAATTTTTTACGCAGACCGTACGCGAATGAATGTTGAGGGTGTCCGAGAAACAGACCAACACATTTGGAATCGCATTTTTGCGCTTATCGACGGAGCAAGTCGTTACATTCTCGTTGACATGTTTTTGTACAATGATTTTCAGGGTGCAACCCCTGAACTCACGCGCCCCTTATCATCAGAGCTCACACAGCACCTACTCGACAAAAAAGCACAGCAAAGAGAAATGACCGTCACCCTCATTACTGATCCTATAAACACTGTTTATGGTGGGGTGGTGTCCAGCCAATTTGAGCAACTGAAGGGGGCGGGTATTGTGACCATTGAGACAAACTTAAACAAGCTACGAGATTCAAATCTTGCTTGGAGTTCACTGTGGCGACCATTTTTTTCCTGGTTTTCAAATTCCACAACGGGGGGGTGGCTCCCACATCCATTTGCGGTAGACAAGGAGCAGGTGACGCTCAGATCATGGGCAGCACTACTTAACTTCAAAGCGAATCATCGTAAGATTGTTGTCGTAGACGAAATGATTAAAAAAAGTAACCCCAGCGCGGGATATAAAATGGTGACCGTCGTTACATCAGCAAACCCTCATGACGGCTCGAGTGCGCATGGCAATGTTGCCCTCGAGGTGCGTGATGCACTTTGGAAAAGTGTTGTGACAAGTGAGGCGGTGGTAGCAAAATTAAGTGACTTGCCAATCGAGGGCTACGTCAAAGAGGGAGTAATGGATGAACCCGGTGACGTTGACGTAACGCTACTTCGTGAGCGAGCAATAAAACTAAAGGTGCTTGACGTGCTCGCTACAATACAGCAAGGCGATAAGGTAGACATAGCGATGTTTTATTTTAGCGACAGAGACATCATGACAGCACTTCTGGAGGCATCATATCGGGGTGCAAGTATCCGAATAATCTTAGACCCCAACAAGGATGCTTTTGGTTTTGAAAAAAATGGTATTCCAAACAGACCTGTTGCACGTGAGCTGGTGCGGAAGTCATCAGGAGATATCAAAATAAGATGGTGTGATACGCATGGGGAGCAGTGTCATGCAAAATTGTTTATGGGCCAGACTGCCTCCTCTACATTTATGCTACTTGGTTCTGCAAATTTTACTCGTCGCAATCTTGAAAATTTCAATCTCGAAACATCGGTACTGGCTGAACGGGCAACTCCATTTACAGCGTGGACGGATGCAGCAAAGTATTTTGAGAGTATGTGGATAAATGAAGGTGGTGCGTACACTACCGATTACGAAATATATTCAGACAAGACATTTTGGAAGTCTTCCATCTACCGCATGATGGAGGCCACGGGCATTTCTACATTCTAACTTTGAACCTATCCTAATTACCCCACCACCACGGAGCATACTACATTGAAGTATGCTCCAGTATGCTATACTGGTGACAATATGAAGAGCATTTTAATTAAATTGTCCGGTGAGAGCCTCAGTGGGGGACAGAGTGAGGGTAGCCGTAAGTTTGACGAGCCAACCCTAGGTAAAATTGTTGAAGAGATTAAGGCGCTTCTTTCGCTGGGTCACCGTATTGCCCTTGTTATTGGAGGAGGCAATCTTTTTCGTGGTCACGAGCTCACAGGGCATCTTGCTATCGAGCGACCAACAGCAGACTATATCGGAATGCTCGGTACGGTACAAAACGCGCTTGTGTTACGAGATTATTTTGAATCGAAAGGAGTGGAAACTCGAGTTTCCTCTGCAATTTCCATGCCACAAATTTGTGAGGGATACATGCCGAAGAGTGCAAAACGGCACATGGAAAAGGGTCGTGTCGTGATCTTTGCTGCGGGCCTCGGAATGCCGTACTTCACCACTGACACTACCGCTGTACAGCGGGCACTCGAAATGGGCTCGGACCTCCTGGTAATGGCAAAGAATGGCGTCGACGGGCTTTATACCGCAGATCCTGATGTAGACGGGGGGGCAGAATTTATCAAGGTGACCACTGCGAGTACAATTCTAGAAAAAAATTTGAAAGTAGCAGACCAATCGGCAATCGCACTGGCAAAGGAGCACGGCCTTACCATAAAAATTGTCGGTATTGACGCTATTGCGCGGGCACTTGATGAATCTGTGGGGTCAGTGATAGAACCGAAGTAGGACAGTGCCTAATAGCGGAAATGGAAACATGTCACAAGAAAAAGACCACAACCTAAACCGAGATCAATCCTGGCGCACAACAATCGGTGAACGGGAGGGAGTTTTCGATAGACGTGTCGAGCTGGTGTCCTATCAGCATACATTGGAGACCTTGCTGCACAACACAGACGAAGAACTTCAATCTGCCTTTCCAACTATTGCACAAACTGAGTTGCGTCCCCAAATAGTGCGTGCACTTGAAGTCGTTACTCTGCTTACTAGCGACATTGAACTCGAAGCAACTATTATACAAACACTAGAGGAAGAGCTCGGGCTACTTGATCTGAATATGACGAGACTCATGAGAGCAAATTACTTGCAGGCAGACAACGTGAAAATAAATACAATTTTTGGAGACTCACGAACTGCGAGTCGAGACCACACCACAGTCATCCCCGAAAATTGGCAACAGAAGCCACAATAAACATGGAAAAGGATTTCACTGATGTAGTAGAAATACTCCAAAGTGGAGGCGTGGGTGTTCTGCCGACGGATACACTCTACGGTATAGTTGGCTACGCGCTTGATCCTGACGTGGTATCTCGAATCTATGATTTGAAGGAGCGGAATCCTGATAAACCACTCATTGTGCTCATCTCGGATATCCCACAACTTGAGGAATTTGGTGTTGTGCTCTCGCAAGAACTTGAGGAACAACTGCGTACGTATTGGCCAGGGAAGGTCACCATTATCCTCGAAACTGTAGACGAGCAATTTTCCTATCTGGACAGGGGTTTAGGCAAAATTGCCTTCAGGCTCCCTGATGATGAGGCCTTACGCGAACTCATCCGTATAACTGGGCCGCTAGTAGCTCCATCAGCAAATGTAGAGGGCGAACCACCGTCAAAAAACATTGAACAAGCAAGGACCTATTTTGGTACTTCCGTTGATTTCTATGTGGATGGAGGCATCCTCGAAGGTCCCGCTTCGACTATTATTGAGTTTGTTGGTGATGATGTCCACGTTATACGTAAATGATATTCCACCAATGCTATTTTGATAAATTGTCATAAGTCGTTATAATCATGAGTCATGACAGAACCACTTACTTCATCCGAAATCCGCTCGCGATTTCTTACTTTTTTTAAGAATCGTGGGCACGCCATTATCCCGTCGGCTTCTTTGGTTCCACTCAATGACCCTACTGTGCTTTTTAATACCGCTGGAATGCAACCACTCGTGCCGTATCTTTTGGGAGCACCTCATCCGTCTGGAGTACGACTTGCAGACTCACAAAAGTGCGTCCGCACACAGGATATTGAAGAAGTGGGGGATAATACGCACGACACTTTTTTTGAGATGCTGGGCAATTGGTCGCTCGGCGACTATTTCAAAAAAGATGCAATCAACTGGAGTTACGAATTTCTCACTTCAAAAGATGAAGGGCTAGGTCTCGATCCGACGCGTTTGTATATCACGACCTTCGGGGGCAATCAAGACGGGCCAAAGGATGACGAGGCGTATGCGATATGGAAAAAGATATTTGATGATGCGAAAATTCCAGGTGAACGTATCTATTTCATGACTGCCGATGCGAAGGGCAAAGAACCAAACTGGTGGAGTGCGGGAGACTCGGGACCATGCGGACCGGACACGGAAATGTTTTACGATGTCACAGGAAGGCTGAATAAGGGGATGACAAAGGAGGAGTACATGCAGGCCGACGACAGACAGGAGGTGGTGGAAATCTGGAATGATGTATTCATGGAATATCTCAAGAAAGACGGAGTGGTGGTTGGAAAGCTCGAAAAACAAAACGTCGACACCGGAAGTGGGCTCGAACGCCTTACTATGGTTGTGCAAGGAAAAGACAATATTTTTGCCACAGATATGTTCTTGGGAATGATGAAAATTATTTCTGATAATGCATCCACATACAATGAACGCTCAGCACGTATTGTTGCGGACCATATTCGCACTTCAGTATTTCTTATTGCCGACGGCGTAACGCCGGGAAACACTGATCAGGGGTACATTCTCCGCCGACTTTTGCGTCGCGCTGTCCGCCATGCTGACGTGCTTGGACTCTCGAATGGTTTTGATTCGCTAATTGAGAAAGTAGCGAAAACATATGCTGGTGTATATGATAATGTTTCCACAAGTCTTTTTCAGATAAAAAAGGAAATCAAGGAGGAGGAGGAGAGATTTCGGAAAACACTTACTGCTGGAATGAAGATCTTCGAAGGATACTATAAAATGTACTTTGGGGATGTCCTCAGCAACAAAGAACGTTCTGAGTATTTTAAAACATCGCCAAAAATATTAGATGGTGAGGACGCTTTTTTACTCGTCACATCACATGGGTTTCCGCGTGAATTAATAGAAGAAATTGCAGTCGAAAGAGGCATAGTTGTGGGGTGGCCAGAATTTGAGGAAAAAATGAAACTACACAAAGACATTTCTCGTTCGGGGAGCGAACAGAAATTCAAAGGTGGGCTTGCAGATCACTCCGAATCAACGGTTCGACTACATACTGCTCACCATTTACTTCTCCGCGCACTCCAAATTGTGCTTGGCCCTGAGGTGCACCAGCGAGGTTCAAATATCACCGCCGAACGTTTGCGCATTGACTTTGCATATCCACAAAAAATGACGGAGAGCCAGAAGAAAGAAGTGGAACGTATCGTGAATGAGAAAATCTCTGAAGACTTACCTGTGCTACGTACCGAAATGTCACTCGCTGATGCCGAAAAACTTGGCGCGGAACATGAGTTCGGTGCAAAGTACCCTGATCGAGTTTCGGTGTATTCTGTGGGACCCAAAGACGCTACACCCGATAGTCCTAAATTTGATAAACGCTTTTCTGTGGAATTCTGCGGGGGTCCGCACGTCACTCATACAGGAGAGTTGAGCCATTTTAAGATTCTCAAAGAGGAGGCAGTGGCACAGGGACTAAGACGCATAAAAGCAATACTCGAATAATTTTCGTGTATTTTTTCATCATGGAACAACAAGCAGATCACGCGAGAAAAGAAGAAGGGAATGTTTTCACTGCGGAAGAAGTGCGTGAGCACATTCAATTTCCCGTCTTGGTCGATATCTTCAATAAAAAATTAGGGCGCGCAATGCGCCCCACTCGAAATTTTTCCAGTGCGATAATTTTATTCGATCCTGATGCGAGTACCTCAAAGTTTGATGGTGCTATTACTATTGGATTAAAAGAGCTTATACCTGAAGGTACACCCGGGAGACGAATGGAAATTCTTCTCATGATCATTCATGAGATGGCGCACTTTTTCTCGAAAGGTGAAAGTGATGGAATGATCACGAGTCATGGGGTAAGTCGTGTTGAAGACTCAACTAGTGAAGCTATTTCCGGAGATGCAATGAATGAGGCCATTACAGAACTCACTGCGATTGAGATCACTCGGGAATACATTAGGGAAACGGGCGATCGTTCCTATTTTTTCGAAGGCGAAGATGAATATCACCTAATTGCCAAGCTTGCTTCATTTGCGTACCCCACTCCGGTCGAGGCACTTGGGGCGGCTATAAACAAGATTAGCGAGTCGGAGAATGTTGATGAATCCGCGACTTGGGAGGCCTTTCAGCATGCATACTACAACAATGACAATATCGCTATGGGCAACCTGTATATAGCACTTAAGAAAACGCTCGGCAAAGATGCGGCGCAACAGCTTGTGCGAACTAATGTGGAGCATATGGAAGACCCCGATGTAAGGAAGGGAATTCTCGAGCGTCTACGTACTCTAAGTGAAGGGGGAGCTACTTAGGACTCGAGTCCACCCAATAACTTCATAGTTATTGCTGATGAGGGTCCTTTGTGCCACGTCCATTTTTAGGGCAAACTATTACTGGATGAGGACTTAGGCAAGGTTAGCTGACTATTTCCACACACAGTTGGCACAGATTTCATAAGTGCATGGTATAATTTCTTCATGCCGTTGTTCCGGAAAAAACCTAAAGCTGGTCAGCATTTTATAATTGTATTTGATATCGGAAGTGCTTCAATTGGAGGAGCCTTTGTGAGTGTTGATCCTACCCGCATACCGGAGATTATTTTTACAACACGTCGTGATATACCATTTCAAGAAAAACTCAACTTTCAGCGTTTTTTAGATTCAATGATTAAGACACTGGAAGAAATGTTTGTGACTATGCAAAAGGCAGGAGGGGGTGTGACCGTTGATCAAGCTTTTTGTATATTGGCGTCACCTTGGTATGCCTCTCAGACTCGCTTGGTGAAATACAATCAGCCAACGCCATTTATTGTGAGCATTGTCGGTCTCCAAAAATTAATTCAGAAAGAGATTGATGTCTTTCGCAATTCGAATCTTTTTGCTCATTCGAAAGTAGGGAATGTTGTGCCCGAAATAATGGAATCAAATAATATACAAATGAAGCTCAACGGGTATGAGGTGAGAAACCCGTTTGGAAAAAGGGCATCCGAACTTGAAATCGCCCTCTACATTAGTATGATTCCCGCAAACATTCATCAATCAATCAATGATTCGATCATGAAATTTTGGCACCTCCAAAATGTTCGCTTTTCTTCTTTTTCATTTACTGCTTTTGATACTATTCGTGATATGTTCGCTGATGAGTCCTCCTTCCTGTTCATGGACATATCAGGAGAGGTGACGGATATTTCGCTTTCGAAAGAACGTGTGCTGCTCGAGTCGATTTCCTTTCCTGCCGGCAAGAACATGCTCATTCGTGCAATTGCAAAGGCAATGGGCTCAACACCGGAAGTGGCTACTTCAGAAATGAATCTTTACCTTGAAGGTAAGGCATCTCGAGAGCATGCAAAACAAATTGAGGAGATTATGCAGACTGAGACAAAGGAGTGGAAAATGTTTTTTGAGGATGCCCTTTCGCAATTTGCCGTTGAATTTCCCATCCCTCGCTCGATTTTTTTCACTGCAGATGATACTGTATCTAAATGGTTTGAAGACGCTATTCGTCAAGCTGACTTTACGCGTTTTTCTCAGGAGGATGGACAGTTTGCAGTACGGTCACTAGGAAATCAGTTTCTCGGAAAGTTTGTTCAAGTACTCGAACCGGATTTACAGGATCCTTTCTTGTCTATTGAAACAATCTTTGCAAACAAGCTCAATTCGTTAAAAAAAAACTAACGTAGCATGGTTAAATATCTTATACAAGACATCATCCCTCCACAGCGCAAACGACAAGAGCGTATGCGTGATAGTGCTACAGAAGAAAGTTCACCAAGTCCTGAGAGAACAATTCAGCATCAGGTGCGACTTTCACACCCCACAGAGAAGAAGTCAACGCGCATTCAACCCATGCATCACAAGGATGAGGGTAATTTTGCTAATGAACCCCAGGCGGGCGGGCAACCTGCGCACGCCGCAAAGCATCAGCATGGTGCTCACGAACCTGTGGTAAAGGCCAAAATAGCCCAAACACCTAAGTTTTTTGAGGAACAGATGATCGACCCCACAGATAAGAGTAAAGCTTCCATGGTTCACCGAATTCATGGGCCTGTACACAGAGAAGGTGAAACAACTTTTTTTCGCGCGTGGCTACCCTGGATTTTTGGGTTGTTTGGTGTCGTCGCAGTGGTATTGTTTGCACTCAACTATTTTGGTGGTGCTGTTGTGACGGTGACACTAAAGAAAGACGTGGTATCTATGGATCAAAAAATGAGTGCATTTAAGAATCCCACAAGCACGGAGCTTCCATTTTCTGTCATGAAAGTAGCATTTGAGGAAACCAAGGAAGTACCTGCAACAGGAGAAAAAGTACTTACGACAAAGGCATCAGGAAAAATAATTGTTTATAATAAGCAAACAACCACACAGCGATTGATAAAGAATACTCGTTTTCAAAGTCCAACTGGAAAGATTTATCGCATTAATGACTCGATAAATGTACCCAAGGCTACAACCGTTAAAGGAAAAATTACACCTGGGTCGATCGAGGCCACCATTTTTGCGGATGAGGCTGGCCCTGACTTTAACTCAGTGCCCACTGATTTTACACTCCCGGGACTGAAGGGTTCGCCGGTGTTTGAAAAAGTATATGGACGTGGAAAGGGAGCAATAACGGGTGGTGCTTCGGGTACAATAAAGACTGTAACTGATGCAGATCTTAAAACTGCGCGTGATGAATTGCGTGTCCAGCTTGAAACCAAATTGCGTGGAAAGGCACGAAGTGACCTTGCGCCGAGTCAGATAAGTTATGAAAATGGAATCATCATAGAACTAGAAGAGGCAACATTGTCAAAAGCGGAAGCATCTAGTAAGGATATGGCCGTTGTTTCAGCAAAAGGTTCACTCTATATGGTAGTGTTCGACAAAGAACTCCTTACCAAAGCCACCGTTAATCTTTTGATCAAAACATATAAGGGAGAAACAGTTACTATCGCTAATCTTGAGGCGTTAACTCTCGATCTTCCACCAATGAAAGGGATTGAGCTGTGGGATCGCGATAGGCTCGATTTTGAGCTGAGTGGAGATCCAGTCATAGAATGGTCAATCGACGAGGAGGGGCTCCGCAAGGTGCTGTACGGCGTTCCTAAGCAAAGTTTTAAGACCATCATGGCACAATTCCAGACAATCGAGAATGCAGAGGCCGTAGTACGTCCAGCCTGGAAGCGAGTTTTTCCTTCAAAAGCAGAAGAAATTGAGATTAAAATTATTCCAGCACAGTAAAGGAAAATACCCAAAAAACTAGAAAAAAGACTGACAGATGAAAGCGGATTGGAGTTTTCGAGCATGTGTATCTACGAATTTGCTAGAAGCTTCACGTAATCCACATAATTCATCTTTTGTCACTTGACCACTCTCAACCGGTCTGCTAGTATCTGGGAACCCATTTGACATGAGTGAAGAAAAGCAAACAGCACCCCCCCTTTCTGGTATCGTAACTGAGGCTTTACCTAATACCATGTTTCGCGTAACTCTCGAAAATGGTTCTGAGGTGCTAGCGTATTTATCGGGGAAAATGCGTATTCATCGTATCAAAGTATTGGTGGGCGACAAGGTGTCGCTTGAAGATAATCCGTACGGAGGAAAATTGAGAATTATCAAACGATTGTAATGGATTATTTCCGGCACTTGCGCTTTCGGTCATATGACCGTTCGCTCTGTGTTTCATACTAAATTTATGCGCGTACGAGCCTCGGTAAAGAAAATTTGTGTAAAGTGTAAATCCGTACGTCGCCGGGGATCGCTTTATGTTATCTGTACAAACCCGCGACATAAACAAAAGCAGGGCTAATTATTTTATATTATGCGTATCCTTGGTATCACCGTTCCAGAAAATAAGCACTTGTGGGTAGGACTCACGGTGTTTTATGGTATTGGTTTTTCGAAAGCAAAGAAAATTCTTGCGGAAGCAGGAGTGGATGAGAATAAAAAGCCTGGAGACATCACCACTGAAGATGAAGCAAAAATTCGTAAATTGATTGAGGCAACAAAGATTGAAGGTGATCTACGGCGCGAGAAAGCGGCAAACATTAAGCGACTCAAGGACATCAAGTCGTACCGAGGAAGTCGCCATGCAAAAGGTTTACCATCCCGTGGTCAGCGCACCAAGACAAATTCACGAACTGTACGAGGTAATGTAAGAAAGACGATGGGTAGCGGTCGCCGTAAGCTCGAAAAGAAATAATCCTCCAATTTAACTTAACAACGTAAGCAACGAAAAATGGGTAAGAAACGAATAGTCAAAAAGGCGGGAGGAAGCGTAGACCAAGGTCTGAAAGCGCGGTCGCTTTCCCGTGTGCCAAAAAAGAAAATTGTTCATGCAGTGCTCAATATTCAGTCAACCTACAACAACACAATCGTTTCGCTTGCAGATGCGGAGGGGAAAGTACTCATGTGGTCAACGTCCGGTTCGCTAGGATTCAATGGTGCCAAAAAGGGTACGCCATTTGCCGCAGCAAAGATCGGTGAGTTGCTCGCTGAGAAGGCACAACTTATGGGTCTCAAGTCAGTAGACGCAGTGGTGAAGGGAGTGGGCTCAGGCCGAGAGTCCGCTATACGTGCGTTTATTGCAAAAGGAGTGGAGATTCTCTCTATCAAAGACAAAACCCCAGTTCCACACAATGGTCCCCGTGCAAAGAAGCCTCGTCGCATTTAATATTTTTTTATCACCATATGAGCAGAGTTAAATGTAAAGTTTGTCGTCGCCTCGGAGAGTCCATTTGTGGACGTAAAAAGTGCGCCATCATAAATCGTCCTATGCCTCCAGGTAAGCCTATCAGCGAGCGCAAGCACCGCAGTATGGTTACCGAATACGGTATTCAGCTTAAGGAAAAGCAGAAGCTACGCAGGACATATGGCGTTTCTGAAAAACAGTTCCGGGGTTATGTGCAAAAATCCACAGCAGAAAAAGGTTCTCCCGTAGAACACTTATTTGAAAATCTTGAGCGTCGCCTTGATAATGTAGTTTTTAGACTGGGATTTGCTGTCAATCGTACGCAAGCGCGCCAGATGGTCTCGCATGGGCACTTTGTTATCGGAAAGAGAAAGATTACCATCCCTTCCTATCGTGTCTCGCTCGGTGAGATTGTTACCGTTCGTGAGGGCAGTCGAAAGAGCTCACTGTTTACAAATGCAACAGAAACATTGAGCAAGCACTCCGCTCCCGAATGGCTCACCTTTGACTCTACCAAACTATCTGCAGAGGTGAAGGGTACTCCAAAATATGACAAGAACACCCTCAGCTTCAATGTGCAGTCAGTGATCGAGTTCTACAGTCGCTAGGCGTTCTCTTGTTCCTGTTGTATAATCTTTCAAGTTTACTTTGTTACTAAGCCATAATCTTCATCGTTATGCCAGACCACAATGTCGCATTGCCATCGAAACCCAAACCAGTCCGCGAAGAGGGCCCTATGGGAGTCTATGAAATCGAGGGCTTGTACCCGGGGTACGGTCACACGCTCGGGAATTCACTTCGACGTATCATCTTGTCATCTTTGCCAGGGGCTGCCCTCACGTCGGTTAAAGTTGACGGTGTACTTCATGAGTTTTCTACTGTTGAGGGCATGAAAGAAGACGTGATTACGTTTATTCTCAACCTGAAAAAGGTTCGACTAAAGATGCACACCGACGAGCCTCAGACTATTACGCTTTCTGTAGGAGGTGCAAAGAAGATTACCGCAGCCGACATTGCAGGAACCGGAATGGTGGAGGTACTCAACCCCGAACAGTACATTTGTGAACTCACTGACAAAAACGCAAAGCTGAGTGCTGAGATTAGGGTTGAGATGGGACTTGGATATCTTCCAAAAGAGGCTATACAGAAAGACAAAGTTGAAATCGGTACTATCGCTCTTGATGCGGCATTCACTCCAATTCGACGTGTGAACTATGAAGTAGAGACAATGCGCGTGGGAGATCGCACTGACTATAATCGTCTCAAAATCACGATTGAAACAGATGGTACGCTCACACCTCGTTCGGCACTTGAGAATGCAATCGAAATCATGATACACCAGCTGAAGTCAATAATCGGCTTTAAGGAAGAAGAGCTTATCCAAGAAGCTATACCTGAAATGCCTGCTGAGGGAGAAGAAGTAGTGGGGGAGGAGGTGGACACTGAGTTCCTCAAAACACGGATAGATTCACTTGATCTTTCTGCTCGTACTCAAAATGCACTTGCGGCAGCAAATATTCGCACCGTTGGGGGGCTCGTCCGAAAGAAAGAAGATGATTTGATGGAGATTGACGGTCTGGGTGAAAAGGGTGTTCAGGAAATTAAGCGTGCCCTTTCGAATTTCGGAGTAACGCTCAAAAGTATCTAATTAGTTGCAATTTTGCTTTAGTCATGTAGTTTTATCAAACACGTATGAGACACCACGATTCCATTAAGAAGTTCGGACGACAGAAGGGGGAGCGAGAGGCTCTTATGCGCTCTTTGGTGGTTTCGCTTGTCACACACGAGAAAATCATGACCACAGAGGCAAAGGCAAAGGCACTTCGACCCCTCATTGAGAAGATGATAAGCCGGGCGCGTGAAAACACGGTTGCAAATGTGCGCCTGATCAAATCACGCCTCAACAACAACGTCGAAATCACCAACAAGCTTGTTAAGGAAATTGGCCCAAAGTATAAGGACCGCAAGGGTGGGTATACTCGTATCACCAAGCTCGGAAGTCGTGGTGGACGCGGAGATGCAAGTCCAATTGCAACAATAGAACTCATTTAACATTTTATTACCTACCACCATGGAACACATCATCGATGCAACAGGAAAAGCCCTCGGACGCGTTGCGACAGAAGCAGCGTCGGTGCTTCTTGCTAAGAATTCGACCTCTGTCAAAAAGAATGTCGTCGCTGATGTGACGGTGCGTATCACGAATGCCTCACTCTTGTCGATTGCTGACAAGAAAATGAAACAGAAGTTGTATCATAGCCACAGTGGATATCTTGGTAATCAGCGCATCCTTACACTGCGACATGTTATAGAAAAAAAGGGCCATAGTGATGCGTTAATGCGAGCCGTAAAGGGGATGCTTCCAACGAACACACTGCGAGATAAACGATTGAAGCATTTAATTATTGAAGACTAATATGACTACCGAAACCACACCAAAACCTAAAGTTGCAACAAAGGCACCAAAAACGACCACCAGATATATTGAGGCCGTAGGTCGTCGCAAGACTGCGATTGCTCGCGTACGTGCAACTGAGGCCACAAAGAATACTTTCAAAATAAATGATCGTACGCTTGAGAGCTACTTTGGTACTGTTGAACTCCAGTCGATTGTCTCCGCACCACTTGACCGTGACGGTGTAGTATTTAAGTTCGCTGTTACCGTGAAGGTTGTCGGTGGTGGTACACATGCTCAGGCTGAGGCCATCAGACACGGACTTTCTCGCATTCTCGTTATGGAAGACAAGGATCAAAAAGCAGAACTCAAAAAGCTCGGATTCATTAGACGTGATCCTCGGAAAAAAGAGCGCAAGCACTTTGGTCTCAAGAAAGCCCGCAAAGCCTCTCAGTGGTCAAAACGATAAACACATTACCGAAACAACAACAAACTCCCCGTGTGGAGTTTTTTGTTTGTAAAATTTTCGCTTTCCTGTAGACTAGCAATAGATATCCCAAGGAGAGCTGGTGATGAGTACTCGTACCAAACTGTGGAATGAATTTGTGGCTGGAGTTACATTTGCTGAATTTCCGTTTATCACATTCTTGCTTTCACTCCTCGCATTCATCTCCTTGCTTTCGATACAAGTTTTGTTCGCAGTGACTTTGGTGATAGGGGCAAACTCGACGCAGGTGACATTTGCTTCGAGCTTTGGGATCTTTTTGGTTGTCTCAGGTGTGATAAGTCTCGCGGCAACAATCCTGCTCTTTTATGTCGTGCGGGACCAATACCGACGAATTAAGTGGTAGCCCTCAGATATTTATACCCCGTAACTAGGGGTTTTTCATTTGCGCTACATAAAAGGTGTTATATACTATATGCAGTCATGGAAGATTTTTTGAAAATGGACATATTTTTTGTGGTAACGACCGCAGTTGTTTTTGGAGTTGGTATGTTTTTTATGGTAGCTCTGTACTACTTAGTTCGTATTCTTCGAAGCGTTGACCATATTAGCGAGAACATTAGCCATGAAAGTGACTCTGTGCGTCAGGATGTAGCTATATTAAGAGAAAAGTTGAAAAGTGAAGGTCTAAAACTTCAGCACTTTTCGGAATTTTTTGCCAGGGTTTTCAAGAAAACTGAGCCTCGACAAAAAAGGAATCACACAGAAAAGTAGATTCGAGGTAATTAATAATAATCATATTACGTATGGCAAAGGTGAACAAAAAGAAAGTGGCGCTGGGTGTTGGGTTGGGCTTAGCAGCGGCCGCAGCGGCAGGAGCTGGTTATTTTTTTTACGGTAGCGAGAAAGCAGGTGCGAATCGAAAGAAAGTAGCCAAATGGGCTACTGAGTTGGAAGCAAAAGTAAAGCATGGCGCAAAGAACCTCAAAAAGCTTGACCAAAAGGCCTATGCCACAATCGTTGATGAGGCTACAAGGGCATATAGAAGCGTGAAGTCAATCGATGAACAAGATTTGCAACAAGCAGCGCGTGAACTAAAGCAAAATTGGAAGAATGTAAAGTCAGAGATTGATCGTACGATAAATTCTGGACGATCGACCGCAAAGAAAACAGTGAAGAAGGCAGTTGCACAGGCAAAGAAGGTTGCTACGAAAGCAAAAGCAAAGAAAATTGTTGCAAAGAAGAAATCATAATGAGTGGATGTCAAAATTGTTCGTGCAGAGAAGGGAAAAAAGTAGTGACAAAAAACAATTGCCCCCCATCCACTGGTAAGGTATTGCTGGATGAAAGTGGAAAATGTCCTTGCGGAAAAGTGCGTTCGTACTGTTGCCATAAAGCATTAATTGAACCTGATGCACTGAATGAGCTGTGTGCGCCAATTGCTGGCAAGGAAGTTTGCTAGAAAATAAATAACCCGCAACATGCGGGCTATTTATTGCCCAGATTGGTTTTTTTGGGAAAAAACAGCAAAGCAGTTCGTCATTTGTGGAAGACCTAGTATACTCATATTTATGGAACTTGCATTATATAGAAAACACCGACCCAGTACTTTTGGAGAAGTTTTAGGTCAGGATGACATCGTCAACATCCTTCTTCGTTCTGTTGAGAAGAAGAGTATTTCACATGCGTATCTCTTTTCTGGGGGAAGGGGAACCGGGAAGACTTCCGTTGCCCGTATTTTCGCCACGGCAATTGGGTGTAAGCCAGCGGACTTGTATGAGATTGATGGAGCATCCAACAGAAAGATTGAGGACATTCGAGAACTTCGCGAAGCAGTGCGCTCAATGCCATTTGAGTCTCCCTATAAGGTCTATATCATCGATGAAGTGCACATGCTCACCCGCGATGCGTGGAACGCACTGCTCAAGACACTTGAGGAGCCTCCAGAGCATGTGGTGTTTATTCTTGCGACGACTAACAAGGATGCTGTGCCGGACACGATTCTTTCCAGGTGCCAGACATTTACTTTTCGCGCCCCTGGACTAGAAGAACTCAAAAAGTTTGTTCTCGATATGGCTAAGAAAGAGATGTTGAAACTTGCACCCCAGTCCGCTGATATCATTGCACTTTTTGGAGATGGTTCATATCGCGATACACTTTCAGTACTTGAAAAAGTTTTGGTTGCGAGTAAGGGAGGGGAGCTTTCTGTAGACGATGTCGCTCGTATAGTGGGTGCACCAACTCATGATTTGGTTCACCGCGTTCTTCGTGCTGTGGCCACAGAGGAAGCAGGCGAGGGCCTCAAGGCTATTCGTACTGCACACAAAGACCATGTTTCAATGCCTATTTACCTTAAGCTGATTATTGAGCGAATGCGTGCAGTGTTACTTCTTCGCTACGATGCATCGTCCGATGCCGAAATGCTGGATGCGTATGGTTCAACAGAATTAGCAACCCTTAAGGAATTTGCCACTGCATCAGATAAAAAGATAAATTCACACGTACTCAGCATCTTTCTTGAGGCTACTGAAACCATAGGCCACAGCGTGGTTCCGCCTCTTCCCATTGAACTTGCGCTCATTCGCGCCGTGGAAGGAAAATAGCGAGGTGAATCCAGGTGGTTGACAGTACTGCAGTTCTACGCTATAATTTTCTTAGTTTGAACCAGAGAGAGAAGGACACATAGTGAAAACATTTCGTGACACCTACCCCTTGACTACAATTCGTAACAAGATTACTGGCGACCAGCTGGCAGTGCTTGCATTCATCGATGATTCCCTCTTGTTTGCCCAGCGAACGATTGTTGTGAGTAATTGTAGTGATTGGCTAAAGCGAGACGGTACGAGGCTAGTCGGCTTTGAACCTAGGGAACTAAAGCAGGGTGATTTGCTCAAGAGGGATACCTCAAAGCAGGAGAGTGATTTCTGTGTGGAGGCTGTAGCGTTTGATGCAGATGGCTTTGTCCATTCTGTGGTTGTTGCCCAGAAATTTGTTTTGACGGACCCTGAGAACTGGTCTCGAAACTAGCCCTACCCTGAACCACATTGCCGCCCAGAGGGCGGTTTTGATTTTGAGTAACAATTGTTTTTCATCCAAAAAGTGCTAGTATTTAAGCTTGGGGCCGAGTGGCTCTATTTTATTGGGGGATCGTCTAACGGTAGGACAGCGGACTTTGAATCCGTCAATTTAGGTTCGATTCCTAGTCCCCCAGCAACCGTCAAAAATTCTCTGAATGGAGAATTTTTGCTTATGGTTGCTCGAGGGACTAGGAATCGAAAGACGAAGGCGTGAAACCACCCGTCTTCGGGTGTTGCCGAGTCGGGGTCGCGAACACTTAGATTTTTATGAGCGAAGCGAAATAAAAAGCTTAGTGATTTGTGACCGATTCCTAATCCCCCAGTTCGGAGCGCAGCGTAGAGGTGTGGGGAAATGAGTGCACAGTTACACTCATGCCTAGGAATCGAAGGGCCTTGCGTTATTTACGAAGTGATATGCACTGAGTACATCGCAAAGGTATACTGTTCTCGTAGAGAAAGATTTCCTAGTCCCCCAGCTATCAAGAATAGGTTCGGATGACCGAGAGGCCGTTCATGAAATCGTAAGTGACCGATTGGCATGACACGGCGCTTGTTTTTTAATATGGCAAATAAAAAAAGCCACATCCTTATGTGGCGACTTTTGTTTACGGACTCATATACGAACGACAAAATCGTTCCACGGCAGAGTCCTTTTCCTTTTGGGTAAATGTCGGCCACTGACAATCTAGCGTGCATGATGGCGACTCATTGTCCCATCGTGACTTCCATGCCACAAATACTTGAAGCACTCGTGTCATTTCGATGTCCGTAACCAATTTTCCATATTTCAATTCCAGTATTGATTTTGCATGAATGAGGAACTCTAATTCCATTGATGACTCCAGTCAGCAGGTTCTGTTTCAAGGTTATCATTCTTTTACCAAAAAGCAATTTATCACCGAGCATCATATGGTTTTCAGCACTCACGCAGAATCTCAATTTATACCATCTTTTAATAACACTTTTATAAAGAATTCGCTAATTTTGAGCGCCGATGAAGAGAAAATTTTAAGGCATATCGAGATATGTCGCAAAATTTTCTCGATATCGGAGCCAAAATTTGCGGATTATTATGAATAGGTTATTTAGAGATGGTATTAGTCAAAAAGAGACCCCGACCGAGCCCCAGCAGCACAAAAAAGGAAACGATGCTAGAATACCCTTACGGTGGTTGGCACGGTTTTTCCGTGACCGACCCATCCAGCAAACTTGTGCAAACTGTCTCAGTGTGAGAAGGAGGATAATTCCATTTGCATTAGCGCCCGATGCAGGCATGAATCGCGCGAGGAACATTTTGGGAGAGCCCAGGTAAGTAAGCAGACATGCCCCACCACTCATAGACCAGAATACATGCTTTGCTGTTTGGGGGCGTGAAACGAATCCACCCGGGTTGGTATGCCTGCCACCATCATGGCGAGTGTCGTCACGACAACCCCGACGTTGTTGTTCGTGAGTTTCCATGTGACGAGTGCAATCGCGACTATGGGGACCGTCATGTTTTCCGCCATCTCCTACGAGCAGGGCGCCTTAACCCGTCATGAAGTTGTACAAGGCGATGGTCGTGATGACCGCAGTTCCAAGGGTGAGTGCTACCATGAGCGCGTATGGCTTTCCCGATTTTGCGAGAGACATGATTAGTACAAAGTCGATGGTAAACTACAGCATCCACGTTGCCAGATTGAGGAGGCGCTCGTTGTGTGCAATAGCCCCGTGAGGTAGATCATAATGAAGGTGGCCAAGTCTGGAGCATCAATACCAAAATAAAAAAATTGCAGTTTTTGTACACACGTTTGTTCATCAGGAATACATATACTGCGTTCATTCCTTGCGCCATAAAAGAGGCTACACTATAATATATTAATGGATGCAACTCCGATTGGAAAAAAGATTCTTGTTGTTGAAGATGACAAAGGTTTGCGACGCGCACTTACTTTTATGCTTGAACAGGTGGGGCACAAACTGGTCCTGGCACAAGACGGCGAAGAGGCACTGCGCTTGGTTCTAGAAGAGACACCGAGCTTGATTCTACTTGATCTTATTATTCCGAAGATTAATGGTTTTGAAGTACTGCGCAGACTTAAGGAAAATCCCACAACGAGAGATATTCCTGTTGTTTGCTTTTCAAATCTTTCACAAGACAGTGACAGGGAGCAAGTGTTACAAATGGGAGCCGTCGAATTCGTAATGAAATCTGAAATATCAGTTGATCAGGTGCTTGGTATCGTTAGTAAATATTTGACTTAGTTCTTGCTAAAAACAATCTTCTTTCTTATGTTCATTACATCTCCGACTGCAATCACAACTTTATCTCACAATTCCAAGTCGTACTGCCAGTATGCAATGGAACTGCGCTCAATCGTAATGATTGCATTCGGAGCGTACTCTACATAATTTACGAAATTTATTTTTAACGAGCCCTAACCATGGCAATAGGAACAGCTGAACTGAAGCAAATCTTTGTAACTCGCACGGGAATTCTTACTGAGGTTGAGTTTGCGGACATAGAAAAATCGGCGATCGGCGCCAACCGACCGCTTGAGCAGTTGCTCATGGAGCGTGGATTTGTCTCTCAGCGCTATTATCTGGAACTGATCGGAGAACTCTACGGTAAGCCGATTTCAGAACTGAAAATGGGGGATATTGAACTCGATGCGCTTGCGCTCATCCCTGAACATTTTGCAACGACAAACCTCGTGATACCTTTTGCGAAGTCAAAGGACATCCTTAAGGTGGCGATGGTCGACCCAATGAATGAAGAGATCATTCGCGCTATGAGACGTGTTGCTGGATGTGAGCTGGAAATCTTTGTTGCTACCGAGCATGCCATAAAAAAAGCGCTTATACTTTATCACGGAGGAATACGTGGGATTTTGCATGACAGAATCGAAGGTATCACCAAGGAGGTTGCCGGAGAGCCAGCAGAGGTCCCATCCGCTGTGTCGCTCATTGACGCCATAATTGATGCTGCGGTATTGACCGAAACATCAGATATTCACATTGAACCATTTGAACATCAGATTATCGTGCGATTCCGCATCGACGGGCAGTTGCGCACTATGACCAGCATCCCAAAAACCTTCCATTTACCTATAGTCGCGCGCTTGAAAATCATGGCATCGCTTCGAGTTGATGACCGTAGACATCCCCAGGATGGTCGCATGACAATCATGATAAAAGGTGAGCAAGTGGATATTCGTATTTCCATGGTGCCCTCGATGTGGGGTGAGAAGTCGGTGATGCGCGTTTTGCCAAAGGGGTCCTTACTTTTGGATTTACGTAGCCTAGGATTTCTTGATTATGACCTCAGTATTATTCAGCGCCACCTGAGGCGTACCTATGGCATGATTCTTGTTTGTGGCCCGACGGGTTCAGGAAAAACCTCGACGCTGTATTCTTTTTTGCAGGAAATTGGTCTTGAAAGGGTTGATTCGGTAAACATTAGTACCGTTGAGGATCCAATTGAATATACCGTTGAGCGTGTGACTCAAATTCAAGTGCAACCTGATATTAAGCTCACATTTGCTGAGGGTTTACGAGCGCTACTCCGCCAGGACCCAGATATCATCATGGTCGGAGAAATTCGCGATATGGAAACAGCAGATATGGCCGTGCGCGCATCACTCGTCGGTCGATTGGTTGTGTCTTCGCTCCACACAAACGACGCGCTTGGTACTATCCCGCGCTTGCTCGACATGGGCGTCGAACCTTACTTGGTGTCTTCTACACTCTCTCTTATCGTTGCACAGCGACTGGCGCGTAAACTGTGTATGCATTGTCGCGAAAGCTACGCACCAGATGAGGAGACTATTGCGCGACTCCGCAAATATTATGATTATGACTACGCACTCGTTGTACTTTCGAAAATTGGAATTTTGGGTACCGACATCAACCCAATGCAGGGTGTACGTTTTTTCAAAGCGAAGGGTTGCGCACAATGTGACAATATTGGCTATCGTGGACGTATCGGCATATTTGAGATTCTCGAAGTGGGACTTGCGCTTCGCGATGAGTTGATGACTCATCGCGATAGCTCACGCATGCAGGAAATTATGCGCACTGAAGGAATGAAGACGCTTGCAATTGATGGGCTCGCAAAGGTCATCTTGGGGTTGTCCGACCTGGACGAGGTCATGCGCATCACCTCGTAGGACTTTCTCGCATAGTAAATTTAGCCGCTTATTTCTTCACCGTTGATGTTGCGGCGGTTGAGGTGGCGTGTACGATGCTGAGTTCGGGGATGAGTTCCTCTAGCTGCTCTCGTGTTTTATACCCGTAATATGGCTTTCGGTTTATCACCAGCACGGGGAGCTCTTTCTCAAGCTTAAATATTGACTTGAGCGTCTCAATCGCGGAAAGTCCTAGATTAAAGTCAAATGCATACACATGGAGTTTGTCGTAGTCCTCGCGCATAGAGGTAAGTACGTATCCCATTTTCTTGCAATCTTCACAGTCTCCCTCATTAGAATAAAAATAGAGAATAGAAAGAGGCTTTTCTTTGCACTGCTTTGTGCGTTCGCGAAGTAAAAGATAGTCCTTGGCTTGAAGCAGGGAATAATGCTTTTTGAGACTCGCCACCTCAGGGTCATCGACACCACGCTGGTCTTCCATGTAGGCCAGTCGCTTGGTGAGATTGTTGAGTTCGTTGATAAGGATCGGGTTACCGCTTTCTTCTGTGTCACACGATGCGTCGGCGAGTAAGGCGTATTGAATTTCAGACTCAAGAATGTTGAGGTTGATGTTGTCTTCAATGTTGCTTATTTGCGCCAAGCGTCGCTGGTAGAGGTAATCTGAAAATAGGAAAATAACTGCGAATATTCCCAGTGTGATAAAAAAAACGACGATGTATTTTCTTGTGTCCAGTCCTTGTTGCATAATGGTTATAAATTATCGCCAGCGCGCCTCTTTTGCACTGATGAGGTTGTAGAGTGAGCGTGCGAGCCAAAATGGCGCAATCAGTCCGTATAATAGTAGAAAGTAGAGCAAATTTCTTGTAAACGTAAACCGTAGTAGCACCATTCGAGTACCCATGATAATGAAAAAAACAGTTGTAAAAAACAGTGCATATACGACGAGGCGCTGGAATTCAAGGTTGAGTGAAAACCAGTCAAATTCTGGCCAGCCAAAGCTGGGGTGAAATCCAAGCGCACTGTACCTGATGTATTCTTCGTATGCAAGATGTGCGAGATTTCTTATATACATCGCACAGAAAAAGAGCGCTATGAAAATAGAAAAGAAAGCAAATGGCATTGTGAGCATACCAAGATTTCCATATTTCTTATTAAAAAACATGTGGCGGTACTCAAAAAAGGCATTCTTGAGAAAGCCGGACACCCACCGCACGCGCTGTTTGTATAACGCAGAAGGAGAGCCTGGTGAGACGGTAAATACTAATGCATCATGGGCATTTTCAATGCGCATACGATGGGACTGCATGCGTAATGCCATTTCCATGTCCTCTGTGCTATAGCCATGTACAAAACCACCAATTTTTTGAAATATACTTCTGCGGTATATTGAAAACGGCCCTGGGGTTACATAAAGGCCATTGATACGACTAAAAATCTTCCGAGTAAACGCCCCTATCATGTACTCCACCGATTGGATTTTTTGCAGTATATTCTTCGGATCGTGTATCTGTACAGATGGCGTTACTGCCATTGTCTCTAGGTCATCGAAATAGGGGATAATTTTCATTAGTGCGTGTTTGTCTACAAACGAGTCTGCATCGAGGCAACCAATAAGCTCTGTAGTTGCATGTGCAAGTCCCAAATTTAAAGCGGTAAATTTCCCACCGTTTTCCTTGGTAAAAATACGAACTTGCGGGTGGCCCTGATAGCGACGGGCTATCGCGAGCGTGTCATCCGTAGATCCATCATCGATAATAAAAATGAAAAGGCGATCCTTGGGATAATCCAGCCCAAGAATAGACTCTACAGTGCCTAAAATCGTCTCTCCCTCATTCCAGGCAGGTACAATGATGGTCACTCCCGGGTGTTTTCCCGGTTTTCGTGCGCTCAACTTGAGAGTTTTGAATTTCGCCTTTTCCTCAAAATAGGTAATGAGAATAAAGACCTCGAAATACATGGTAAGGAAAAGAAGTATATAGATTGGTAGGGTAAGGTAGCTGTACATATTTAGTTCAAAAGCAGATGAGATGCTTGGATAATAGTCCCAAATAACCTATAAGTAAAGGCCTTTTTTGAGTTTTATACGGTTTTTGGGATATATGGAAAAAATGGGAAAAATAGACTTTCTTCAAAATAACTATATTTAACAACGAATTAGGCAAATAATAAAATAAAAGTAACCTTCTGTCAAAACCCAGCGACCCTATTTGGGAATGTCTCTGGAACTTCGCATGTCAAAAAAGAGCAATTATATGTTGTAAAATAAAGATTGTATGCTATGTGGAGAGTTGGTATTGCTCTCAAACTATACCCAGGTACAATTCTCAAGTAACTAAATAAGTACAAAATTTGGTTGACAATATATAAAGATAAGATGTAATTTAACTACTGTAGCTATCTAAATTTCTTCACAAGCCACTCACCTGCCTATGTCTATAAAAATACGCGATAAGACTGACGTAAAAAAACACGAACACGTACTTCAGCGTTTTTTAGCGAGTCTCGCCCTTACGTCAGTTTTTCTACTGACGCCAGCACTTGCTTCTGCTTCCACAACCTACCTTATCGTGAATGCCGATACCTTTTTGGACCGTATTCGTAGCGAGTATGGCCAAATGATTAACATTGCCTCCCTGCTTCACGACTATGACTCCAAAATGATTACTGCGGTTATAGTGGTTGAATCAGAGGGTAAGACCCTTGCACTCTCACACAAAGGAGCCAGAGGCCTCATGCAATTAATGCCTGGTACAGCTAAGGCAATGGGTGCAACTGATGCTAAAGACCCTTTTCAGAATATCTTGGCTGGGACAAGGTACCTCAGGGAGCTTGAGGTGAACTATGGTTTTGACGACCGGGAAGCGCTCGTTGCATACAACATGGGCCCTTCTCGTGCGAAACGCTGGCTTTCTCAATATGACGCCAAGGAATATGGGTACGTTAAAAAAGTCATGTATGTGTATGACCTGCTCACCCAAAAAGAGCTTGCTGAAAAGAATCTTGCAATTGAGACAATCAAGCGACTTGAATCTCCAACACGACTTTCCTCAGGTGTCGCTTTTTCAAGTAGCTCAAAACACGTCTCTCTTGCGATGCAACCATTTTTAATTCCTTATGGACGCAAGAATATTATTGAGACGATTGATGAGTGATGTTACACATGGACTCGCCCGTAAATAACGAGAATGTTATTTGTGGATGCACTAACCTACATGCACCTCTGGTCAATCACTGGTAGAATTACGTAATGCCAGATATCACTATTATTTCAGCATTCCTTGGGGGCATTCTTACTTTTTTTGCTCCCTGTACACTTCCGCTTATCCCGGCCTTTATCGCCTTTATTGGAGGGCAGCCGACGGGCGAAAGCGGACCAATGCAAAACGCCCGTCGTCGCATTATCGCAAGCGCACTTTGCTTTATCCTGGGGTTTACTGTTGTGTTTATTTTTTTTGGTCTTGCCTCTGGAGCGCTAGGGAGTTTTCTTGTGCTCAATAAAAAACTGATCTCCCAGATTGGAGGAGTGCTCATTATATTACTCGGACTCGGCATGTTGAGGATTATTCCTTTGCCAACCTTTCCAATTTTTTCCCGTAGTGCTGTTCCATCTACAATTCACAAAGGAACTCGGACTGGAGGGTTCCTTCTTGGACTACTTTTTGGACTAGGGTGGAGTCCTTGCCTCGGGCCTATTTTGGGAACTATTTTGATATTGGCCGGGTCGACGGGAAGTGCAATTAGTGGCGCGCTCCTGCTCCTTGTGTACGCGATGGGTCTTGGGCTACCATTCCTGCTCGTTGCAGTGCTCTATGGCGAGGCGCTAGGTTATGTCACCACACTTTCGCGATATCTTCCGCTCATTTCTAAAATAGGAGCAGTGCTGGTGATTCTGATCGGTCTCCTCATGGTCGTGGGGCAATTCGGCAGTATTGCTACATATGGCTTTGATATTTATCGCATTCCTCAATTTGATCATCTTCTTGATCTGATGTAGCGATAGTAGCCCTGCCAAATGGGCCCTCCCCCTAATGGTGTAATTTGGGGTTTTTAGTACAATGAATGCATGGAAAAACCTAGCTCACTAATTACGCCACTCTTCATAATCATTTCCGCTGCCGTCGTATTTGTATTTGTTACTTGGCAAAGCGGGGGAGTGAGTGACAAATATTTAAGTAACACTGCTTCAACTGATGCATGGCTTCATGCTACTGCAAGTGGCAAGGCTGTTTCTCTGCCGGAAGACAAAATGGTGGTCACGGCAAAGCATGCATTTCGAAAATCAGTCCATATTATTGCCGGAGAACTGCCACTTCCCACTCGTTGCCACACCTTACAAGCAAGAGCGACGATGGGTAAAGATGGTAAAGACGCTATACTTGCTCTTGTGTCTTCAATCCTTACGGGACAGCAATGTAAGGAGGAATTTTTTGGTGCTCGCTTTAAGGTTGAATTCATTGCTGATGAGAAAATAAAAATTCGCGCTACAGTAAATGGTAATCCTGTAGTGCTTAACCTTATCCCCGCAGGTGCGACTGAAGATCTCGATGCGTTTGACCTTTATATCAAGGGTTAGTAGAAGCCGCTTTACAATGCGCAATATTTTGGTTACCCTCTAGCGATATGTCAAAACACAAACAACAGTTGGCGCTCATGTTTATTATTGGACTGCTCGCCGGAGTATCAATTGCAAAAATAGGTATGAGTGATGGAGAAGAGGAGCTTACTTACGATGAGGCTCGCTCAAAGGTTATAACCACGGATGACTCTCTGCTTCCCAAGGTTTCGACCGAGTCTATTTCACCCTCGCGTGCATTTTCTCTACCGAAGGCGGTACCAATGAACACGCGAATGAATTTTAGCGTGCTCGACCAGCCCGCTACGACTACTGTGCAGATAGCACACGTTGTGGTTACCATGCCCACCTGGGTTGCTGTGTATGAGGAGGTCAACGATACACCTGGGTCTATTTTGGGCGCCCAAAAGGTAGTTTCTGGTGACAAAGATACCGTAGTATCCCTCATTCGTCCTGCAGGATTGACTGCTGGCAAAATTTATTTTGCAGTACTGCTTGAGGATAATGGTGATGGGGTCTTCAATCGAGGATCTGATATCCCACCAGTCTCACTAGAAAACGTGGTAATGGTGAAATTCAAAGCTCTATAGCCCATCATTTCAGATTTCATAGTATTATCCTTGTATTTGGGATAGTATCCCCACACTATACACAACTCAAAATTGTGTTTTTGTGGTATACTTTTTTCATTGCATGTTCTGCGTTGAGCTATCCATGTTTTTTTCATGAAACAAATTCGCGTACTCATGTTTGGATGGGAGTTTCCACCTCACAATAGTGGAGGGCTTGGCGTGGCTTGCTATGGGCTCACAAAAAGTCTTGCAAAATGCAACATCTCAGTCACGTTTGTGCTTCCAAAAAAACTTTCCGGACTTGATCATGATTTTCTTAAAATAGTATTTGCAAATATTCGCAATCTGAAGATTCGTAGCGTCACGAGTTTGATTCACCCATACATCACCAGTGAAGAGTATGATGAGTATCTTCTCAAAACTCCAGAAAAATCACTTTATGGACTCAATCTGTTTGATGAAGTAAGACGATATGGACTACAAGCTAGAATCATTGCTAGCGAAGAGCCACACGATGTCATTCATGCTCATGACTGGCTTTCATTTCGTGCCGGCATAGAGGCTAAGCGCGTTTCGGGAAAACCCCTTATCGTGCATGTGCATGCTACTGAATTTGATCGCACCGCTGGGCATCCCAATCAATACATTTACGAGGAAGAACGAAGGGGTCTTCATGCCGCGGATTGCATCGTTGCTGTCTCGCAACATACAAAGAATGTGATTGTGGAGCATTATGGAATTGTGCCGGAGCGAATTGTTGTTGTGCACAATGGAATCAATCACCAAGAATACCGTCATGCACTTCCGGTCGTGCTCGAAAATGTGAAATCAGAGGGTAAGAAAATAGTGCTTTTTGTGGGACGCATTACCATACAAAAGGGAGCAGATTATTTTATTAAAGTTGCCAAGCGCGTCCTTGAGTTTGATCCTAATGTGCTTTTTGTTATTTCTGGTTCTGGAGATATGGAGCATCAAATCATACGACAGGCCTCTGATTTGGGACTTGGTGACAAAATCATATTTGCAGGTTTTGTGCGTGGAGATGAACTCCTAAAGCTTTATCGCGCAGCCGATTTATATGTCATGCCTTCTGTTTCTGAGCCCTTCGGTCTTACTGCCCTTGAAGCACTTGCAAACGGAACACCCATTTTAGTATCGAGACAATCAGGAGTATCCGAAGTCATCACGCACGCGCTGAAGGCTGATTTTTGGGATATTGATGACATGGCCAACAAAATTGTGAACGTCGTCTCCAGTCGTGGTTTACAGCAAACTCTTGGCGAGCTCGGAGCGCGGGACGTAGAACATGTCACCTGGGAAAAGGCAGCCGGCAAATGTGCACAAATCTATGACGATATCGTAAAACAAGCACACTAATATGAACTTAACTTTCTTTTCTTTTTTCTCGCCTACTCACTACTCACTGCTCTCCACTATCTAATTATATGGCATCCGTTTGTTTCTACTTCCAAGTGCATCAACCCTATCGAATTAAAAAATATCGTATTTTTGACGTGGGTAATGACCATGAATATTTTAACGACCGCTCAGATTTGCCTATCAACAATGAAAAGATATTCCACAAAGTAGCAAACAAGTGCTATCTGCCCACCAACGCGCTTATGCTCGAACTGCTCAACCAGTACCCCGAGTTCAAGATTTCATATTCTCTCTCAGGGGTATTTATGGATCAAATGGAAGAGTTTTCACCTGAGACACTGCTGTCTTTTCAGAAACTTGTGGCAACCGGTCGTGTGGAAATTCTCGACGAGACATATCACCACTCACTTTCATTCCTTTACTCGAAGGATGAGTTTGTGCGACAGGTTGAACTTCACCGAGACAAAGTAAAGAAGCTTTTTGGTGTGACGCCGACCGCATTTCGCAATACTGAACTTATCTACAACAACGAACTTGCGCGCTATGTCGAAGGAATGGGATATAAAGTAATTCTTGCAGAAGGTGCAGACCATCTCTTGGGTTGGCGCAGCCCCAATTTTATTTATCGCTCTCCAGGGACAAAAAAAATAAAGACTTTGCTCAAAAACTACAAATTGTCTGATGATATTGCTTTCCGTTTTTCTTCAAAGAGTTGGGCTGAATGGCCCCTTACGTCTGAAAAATTTGCACAGTGGGTCAACAACGTAAACGGCAACGGCAATCTGGTGAATCTCTTTATGGATTATGAGACATTTGGGGAGCATCAGTGGGAAGATACGGGAATTTTTGATTTTTTACGAGCACTACCTCGCGAAATATTGAAGCATCCTGATAATGAGTTTGTCACTCCGACAGAGGCAGCAAAAAAGTATGAGTCAGTAGGAGAGTTCGATGCACACAACTATGTGTCGTGGGCAGACGTCGAGCGTGATCTTTCCGCGTGGCGATCAAACAACATGCAACGTGAGGCGCTCGGGAGTATCTATGCACTTGAGTCAGATGTATTTGCAACGGGGGATGCCAAGATTATAAATGATTGGCGTAGACTACAAACATCAGATCATTTTTATTATATGTGCACGAAGTGGTTTGCCGATGGGGACGTCCATAAATATTTCAATCCCTACGAGACTCCCTATGATGCGTTCATTGCGTACAACAACGTTCTCCACGACCTCCGCATGCGCATCGAAGAGCGCAAAAAGAAACGCGTTCTGAGTAAAGTAAAGAAAATCGCCGCTCCAAAAAAGGCTGTACTAAAAAAGAAACCCGTCGCCAAAGTGACAAAAAAGCCAATAGTAAAGAAAAAGGCTTGAGAGAAAAATAGAGTGAAATAACATCCCAAATGGGATGTTATTTGGTATACTAAAACCATGGCGAAGTCTTTGTCATTTGGGAACGGTACAATGCTCGTGCTTACGGACGCTTACGCACGTGTGCGAGATTTGTATTACCCATATGTGGGGCTTGAGAATCAAGCGGGAGGGTCCAATGCGCATCGGCTTGGAGTTTGGGTGGATGGGGCTTTTTCATGGCTTGATGATGGCTCGTGGAATATTAAAGTACGTTCAGATTTGGCATATACGGGACTTACTACTGCGCTCTCCGAATCATTGGGACTTGAAATCCACATTACAGATGTCTTGTCTCACGAAAAGAATATTTTTTTACGTCGTTTTAAGGTGCACAATCGGCGGGACTATGATCGCGAGATTCGTGTGTTCTTCAATCATCAGCTGGAGATCTATCACTCAGAAAAGGGGGACACGGCATTTTACGACCCCCAAGCGAGAACAATCATTCATTACGAAGGAAAGCGTGCATTTATTGCCAATGCGATGATGGACGGTCGCGGTATCAGTGATTATACTGTTGGCATTTTTGGTATAGAAGGAAAGGAGGGTACCTATAAGGACGCGGAAGATGGCCTACTTTCTAAGAATTCGATTGAACACGGTAGTGTCGACTCAACGCTCAGCATGAACTTCACTGTTATCAAAAATAGCGTCGAAGCATTTCATTATTGGTTTGCAGTGGGTGATTCGATTGATGAAGTTCGAGGACTCAATATACACGTTGTGAGTCATACTCCGGATGAACTCATGCATACAGCACGTGACTACTGGCACGCATGGGTGGAGCGGAATAAATGGAATTTTTACGGCCTTGGGGAAAACGTCATTGACCTTTTCAAAAAATCACAATTCTTTCTCCGTTCTCATGTAGACAAAAATGGTGGGATAATTGCGTCCGGTGACTCCGACATGCTTCAGGGAGGTAGAGACACCTACGCATACGTGTGGCCGAGGGACGCTGCCTATGTGGCAGTGACGCTTGACTGGACCGGAGATCGCCACAGTGCAAGAAAGTTTTTTGATTTTTGTGATTCTGTAATGACAAAAGAGGGTTATCTCATGCACAAATATCGATCTGATACCTCGCTCGGATCATCCTGGCATGGATATATGGTGCACGGTCGACCTGAACTACCCATTCAAGAAGATGAAACAGCGCTTATACTTTGGGCGCTTTGGGAGCACTGGCTCGCGTCGAAAGACCTGGACTATGTTGAGACAATGTACAATTCTTTTGTGGAAAGGGCTGCGATTTTCCTCTCAACATACCGCGATCCATACACTGGTTTACCAAAACCATCCTACAATCTTTGGGAGGAAAAATTTGGTGTACATACTTATACTGCGGCAACTGTCTATGCGGGGCTTAAGGTTGCCGCGCGTTTTGCAGAGATTCTCGGCAAGAATCGCAATGAGCACAACTTTGATCGTGTTGCCGATGAAATGAAAGAATCGATACTCAAATACCTCTATGACGAGAAAGAGGGATACTTTATACGCTCTGTGCTTGTGGGAGATGACGGTGTTATGACCGAGGACCGCACCATTGATGCCTCAAGTGCATACGGCGTATGCATGTTTGGCGTACTGCCACCGAGCGACCCCCGCCTGCAGTCTGCGATTTCAAAGACGCGCACCGCGCTTACGGTCACCACTCCGGTGGGGGGTATCGCAAGGTATGGTGGAGATCAGTATTACCGCACAAGCTCCGACCAACCAGGAAACCCTTGGTTCATTACGACGCTCTGGTACACTCAACTCGCTATTCTTGTGGCTGAGAGTGATAAAGATTTGGATGCAGTACGCGCAGATCTCAATTGGGTAGTGCGACACGCATTACTTTCAGGAGTTTTGTCTGAACAAATTTCACCACTAACGAGCGAACAGGTGGGCGCCGCTCCACTGACGTGGAGTCATTCTGAATTTTTGCGTACCGTCATTATGTACATGCGTCGTCTCAAGGAGCTCAACATAACCAAATAGTATGAACGAACATTTTTCTTGCAGGTATGCCAATGTTACTCGCACAAGAATCCATCCAGATGCTTCTGTGGTCCGCTTGCATGATGAAATGTCGGATATTTCACGAATGCGCTCAGGGGCATACGATCAGGCTCTTGATGTGATTCGCCTTCCACTTGATCCGCATGTGCTCATTGAAGCAAAGCGGGTTGCTGAAAGGTACTATACCTCACGTCTCAAATACATCATTCTCATTGGTATTGGTGGTCAAAACCTCGGAGTAAAAGCTGTATACGATGCACTCCGCGGTCAGCTTGATCTCTCGACCAAGAATCTTCCGAAGGTTATTTTTTTGGACACGTTGTCGTCGCACTATTTACACGACCTGGAGGAGCTATTGGCACAAGACATTCGTTCGTCGGATGAAATCCTCATTAGTCTTTCGAGTAAATCAGGCGCTACGACGGAAGTCGTCGCAAATTTTGAAATTTTGATGGGGAGGATTAGGAAGTTTATACCTGGTGTAGATAAGCGCGTTGTGGTCACTAGCGACCACGGTTCGCCACTTTGGATATCTGCGCATGAGCGAGGTTATGGACAGCTTGCCATGCCAAAACATGTTGGTGGGCGGTACTCGATATTTTCACTAGCGGGAATTTTCCCACTACTTCTTGCCGGCATTGATGTTGTGGAGCTACAGAGAGG
>JAYSSO010000011.1:0-14746 GCA_043720495.1 Candidatus Lloydbacteria bacterium
AGCGACTTCAGAATCCAAAGTATTTGTATGGAACTGCATAAGAAAAACTTCTCCTTCGAAAATTAATCATACTTGAGCAGGGGAAGGGTGGCAGATATGTACGCCTTACTGATGCCGGAAAACATAAACTAGCCATCATGGTTGCAAGTAGTCCAGATACGCGTAAGCACCATCGCTGGGATAAACGATGGCGCATGGTGGTCTATGATATCAAAGAAAACCGAAGAGGAGTGCGCGTGAAACTCCAAGAGCTTCTTCGTGGGTTTGGTTTTTATAAGTTACAAAATAGTGTATGGATATATCCATATGATTGTGAGGCATTGATGATCTTACTCAAGGCTGATTTTAAGATCGGAACAGATGTACTCTATGCAGTTGTTGAAAAAATTGAAAATGACCAAAAACTCAAAACTCACTTTGGGTTGAAGTGATAGTTCTGATTTTGACCGTCCCTACCCGAATTACGTTAACATGGACGGTCGTTATGATTAACGTAATTTATGTCGTCGCAAAAAATAAGCTTAATGGTAAAAAGTAATGCTTTTGGTATATAGTGGCTTATAAAAAAATAAGATAAATGGTGCGGGGAGAAAATACAAGAGAGGGGGACATGCTCACTATATTTTGTCGGAGATCTCTTTTGCAAGCTTTGTGAGGAGGTCTGGCAACAGGAATTCACCAATTTTTCCCGCATCTCGGGATTCGAGGGTGACCTTTTTATCTCTAACCTCAGCATCCCCAATGACAAGGGTATAGGGAATTTTCTCGAGTTTTGCAGTGCGGATTTTTTTTCCGAGCGAGTCGTTCTCCGACATGAGTAAAACACGCATATCACATTTCTCGAGTTGTGATGCAACGTCTTTTGCAAAGTCGAGATGCGCTTCACTGATGGGCGCAATGGCGACCTGAACAGGGGAGAGCCAGAGCGGGAAGCTTCCCGCATAATGCTCTATAAGGAATGCCATGACGCGCTCGATTGCTCCGATTGATGAACGGTGGACGACGATAGCTCGCTTCTCCTTACCGTCAGAATCGTTGTAATTGAGATTAAATCTGTCGGGCATGCAGAAGTCGTATTGGACCGTAAATGCGGTGTTTTCCTTTCCCCGAACATCTTTCATTTGAATATCAATCTTTGGGCCATAGAAGGCGGCTTCTTGCTCCGCTTCAATGAATGGCGCACCACGTTTCTTGAGAAGAATGCGCAAAGCTTCTTCCGCTTCATCCCATGCCGTATCGTTTTTGTAGTATTTTTTGTCATCAGTACGGTCGCCCAATGAGAGGCGGTAGGAGTACTCTGTACCTTTCGTGAGACCGAATACTCCCGCAACATATTCGATAAGGTCGAGCGCTTTTCCCACTTCGTCAATCGCTTGCTCCTTGCCTGCACAGATGATGTGGGCATCGGCAAGACAGAAACTTCGCACACGTACCAGGCCCGAAAGCTCACCAGACGCTTCGTAGCGATAAAGCTTTGCAAGTTCGGCAATGCGCATGGGAAGTTCGCGGTAGCTTTTTGGGGAGTCAAGATATATTTGGAAATGATGAGGGCAGGTCATCGGGCGAAGCATAAATTCGTCTTCATCAATTTTTATTGGTGCATACATTGAGTCTTTATAGTATGGGTAGTGCCCGGATGTTTTGTACAAGTCAATTTTTGCGATATCGGGAGTATAGACGTGCAGATAGCCCCATTTGAGCTCGGTGTCAGTAATAAAGCGTTCAAGAATACGACGAACCGTTGCACCCTTCGGTAGCCAGAGTGGGAGTCCCGATCCGACCACAGGGGAGAAGGTAAAGAGACCAAGCTCTTTCCCGAGCTTGCGATGATCGCGCTTCTTTGCTTCTTCGAGCATCGTCTCATAAGCAAGGAGCTCATCTTTTGTTCGAAATGCGTATCCATAAATTCGAGTAAGCATTTGGTTCTTCTCGTCTCCTCGCCAGTATGCTCCGGCGATGCGGACGAGCGAAAATGCACCCGCATCTACTTCGCTCGTGTTTTTCACATGTCCGCCCTTGCACAGGTCTGTAAAATTTCCCAGTGTGTATGTAGTAAGCGTTTTTCTTTCACCTGCATATTCGCCAAGTAGTTCAAGTTTGTAGGGTTGTCCCGCAAAGAGCGCCTCACCTTCCGCTTGGGTAATTTCTCTACCCGACATCTCCAGTTTTTGATTAATGGATTTTCGGATAGATTTCTCAAAGCTCTTCAAGTCCTCAGGAGTGGGGGTTTTGGTAAATTTAAAGTCGTAGTAGAAGCCATTTTCCGTCACCGGACCAATTCCGAGCTTCACCTCAGGGTCGAACTCGATAGCCGCCATCGCCAAAAGGTGGGCAAATGTGTGACGAATATTGTGCAGTGCATGCTCTTTTTCCATTTAGAGATAGTAACATATCTTGCACATTACTCAATTTTGTCTTCACTGGTGAGCCGTGTCCTTGTGCTGAGTTGGTAACTTGGTTTATAATTACATAGGAAGTCTATTATTTTTTTATTTCGTTCTCAATACCCATTATTTACATGAGGCACAACACATCTTTTTTTATTTCATCTCTTTCATCGATACTTCTCGGAGCGCTACTTGTAGCCACTCCCATGGGAGCATTAGCACAGTCGGGAGCAAGTTCAGGAACTCCAGCCACCAATTCAGTTACGAGCCAGGCTGCTACTCTGCCAGCAGGGAATGCAAATTGTTCCGAGTATTACCGTTTGGGCAGTGTGTTGGTGGACCTCTCTCCACGGCTGGCGGGGACTATTCCTGGGGCAACTATGACCTTCTCGGGAATGGTAAAGAATACCAATCCGTACCCACTTGTTGGATTGGATGTCTATGTAAAAATATTTCACAAGCAAACAAATGCACTGAGTGTAGAGCAGAATGGGCATTTGCTTGTAGACCAGTTTGTTGCAATAAAAGATCTTACAATACCAGCAAATTCCGAAAAACCTGTCACTGTCGATTGGGTCGTGCCTACAAGGGCTGCAACTGGAGACTATATGCTTGCAACGTATGCCATCGTGGACCAGCGCTACAATCTCTCCGGTCTTTCCTTTACAGACAATGTGACGGGAGCCACAGCCGCGTTTAGCATTAAGGGGCTGAATGTGGGGAGTGTTACGTTCAATAAAAACAAAGTATTGATGAACAAGAGACCATTTTCCTTTGCCTCATCTCTCCCTCAATTTTCAGCAGACGAAGTAGTTACCATCGAAGTACCAATCGTGAATACGACGAGCAAATCGTTGACTGCGCTTGTTTCTTGGAAGCAATACAGCTGGGATGGCCAACAAGAGAGTGAGATCGTGGAAAAAGGGTTAGACGAAGTGTCGCTCAAGCCAGCGGAAACCAAAATTTTGTCTTTTACTGCAAAAAAACATGAAGGCGCAGTGACCTATGTGGTTGCCGATGCAAATGTCCATGGTGCACATTCCATTGTCGATGTGCGCTTTGCACGTGACGGCGTGAAACAAGCACGCATCAACTTCCCGTCACTCAATTTATTTCCCCTCAAGGATGGTCAAGAGACGGCGATCTTCTCCTGTCTGCATGCGGTGGGCACGGAGACGCTGAAGGATGGAAAACTCGAGCTTGTGCTCACCGATGACCGCGGAAAGAAGATTACCTCAGAAATATATGAGGGAGATATCACCGGCAATATGATGGGTGTTGCAAAGAAGTTCACTCCTTCCAAAAACTATGACAAAGTCACGCTCACCGCGACACTCTCACGAGGAGGTGTGGTCGAAGAAGTGGGAAGCATGGTGTATGACTGTAACGCCATTGATCCAACAACCTGTGCCAATGACGCCTGGGGTATGTTCTCAGATAATGCTCTGGGTACTATGGTGCTTATCATCGTACTCCTCGTACTGCTGATTTCAGGTGCGTACTATCACAGACGAAAATCTGCTACACCTGTTGCAGTGTTCTTCCTTGCAGTCCTCTTTGGTGCGATGGGGGTGAGTCCGATGGTTGCAGAGGCGGCTCCGCCTGTAGAACCAATCATAGTGGGCCCGGGTGGGCAAATTGATCAGGCGCTCACATTCTCATTCACAGGAAGTGACCCTGATCTCGATATGGTGAGTGTGGAGATAGATTGGGATAATAATTTTACTGCTGACCAATTGACCGCTACTGTCCCTTCCGGAACTATGCAATCCGCATCATTCACTTGGACTTCAGCGGGAGTACAGACTTTCAATGCGCGCACTTTTGCTCTGGGGGAATATTCAGCATGGACTGCGCACGTAGTAACCGTCACTCTCCCTCCACCAGTGACCTTTTTTATCACGAGTATTGTCTGTGATATGGAGTCTAAGCTCCCTGACATTGCCAACGATGTTCAGCCCGTTACGTCAACAACGGCGACAGACTTCGTTGCTGCAAATCCCGGATGTACTCTGGCGCCAGGCTGGCAATTCCAGTGGGCCTACGATGTTATACCTAGGCCCGTGAGTGGACTGTTGATTGGCGAAGCACCAAACACCGGACCACTAGATTCTGAGTGGAAAACTTCTCTACCGACGAATGCCGGGGGTCTTACTCAGATAACCGTTAACCCGAAGTCAGGTGCTGAGATGATTTGGCTGCGTGAAGTTATGCAACCAGGATATGGTCTATTTAGCGATAATATTATCCTGACTACAACGACAGATGTGAGTCCGGAATTTCTTTGTGACATGGATAGTAATTTTTATGATAACCATGAACACTTTACCCCAAACGCGAATCCAAGCTACTGGTGTGTTGCATACAACTATACTGTCTCACCCCCGCCTGCTCCAGCCTTATCTGCCTCCCCAAACCCCATCAACAGTGGACAAACGAGCGTACTCACGGTCACTGCTGCTGGAGCTTCGAACTACACCATATACGACGCTGTGGGAACACCAATTATCTCTGGACTGCTAGTTGCTGGTGTCGCAACATGGACTACCCCTCCTCTTGCGGTTACGACCACCTATCAGGCGTCTGTGAACAACGGTGGGCTGCCGAGTGGACTAACTTCAGCTATTGTTAACGTAAACACCCCCGCGGGAATTACTGGAAACCAAACTTACACTCAAGTCGCTACAGGACCCACCGGAAACATCGTCAACACAGACATTGGTGCCACCGAAGCGGGAGTTACGTTTACTTGGGCAGGCCTTCCCCCTGGTGCGACAGTTACCGCAGGACCAAATGCCACTATCTCGAACTTGCCGTACTCCACTAGTCCCACTGTATACAACCTCACTGTTACACTCACTGATTCAGGTGGAGCCGTGTCCGGGCCTTACGCCGTCACCATTACACTCACTGCTCCAGCGGATCCTGTGATCACCACCGCGATTGTCACTCCCAATGGAACAGATAATTCCACCATTCCCTCGGGCACTACCTTCACCCTACTTATGACCTCTACAGGAGCCACCGATGGAAGATGGAGTCGCACAGACAATGGTGTTCCCGACTGGACGAATCAGCCCATTCCTGTAGCAAACGGAGGACCAACACAGTTTAATCTTGCGAATACGTTCACTTGGGCGGGCGCACCAATAGACCATACTTTTGTTTGGACGTTTGTGGCAACGAATGCTGTGTTGGTCGACAGTGCTCCAAGGTCGGTAAGCCTCACTATCTTGGCGTCTGTTCCTAGCGTCAGCATATCGCCGCTAGGTATGAATTTCGGAAGCATCCCTATTGGAAGCCAATCGACACGCAGTTTCTTGGTGCGCAATAACGGTGGTTCCGGTTCGCTCCTTTCCGGGGCAGTGACTTCCGCTGATCCGCGCTTCACCTGTGTCCCACTTGCTGCATGTTCCTATTCGAATGTGGTGGCAAACGCCGATGGAGGTGCGGGTGTAAACGTCACCCTCACGTACACACCAACATTGCCTTTTGGAATTCAAACCACCGTGCTCACCTTCACAAATACTTTCCCAGGGGCCTCGGTCTCGACCGCAGTCGGAGTTGTGTTCGGCACCAGTATCTCCCCAATCACGTTTAATTCAGCAATTCCCACCACATTCCCGAACCCCCCCGTACTTGATTTTGGTGAAGTCGTGATTTCAAGGACAAGAGATCTTGCGTTTATCATGACAAACATCTCGCAGACTGTCATCCCAGCATTTAATCTGGTGTTCCCCGTTGGATCACCATTTGGATGCTTTGCTGCCGGTGTTGCAGTGATTCCATGCACTGTTCCTCCAATTCCTGCAAGTAATGGTACGCATACGGTGACCATTCGCTTTACACCGCCACCACCAACACAGTTAACCTTCACAAATACAGTGGAGCTCAACGAACTGGCTGGGCCAACAATCCGCACCGAATTCTTCACGGCGATCGGTACCGCAGTCCCACCCGTTTTTAAGGTTATTGAACAGTAATTAGTGGGCGCTGGACCAAGAGGCTCCCGAACCACACACCAGGAGGTGTGTGGTTCGGGGGGGTTATACTGTCACGTGCATTTATGCCCCACATAGGAGTATAATAACTGCGCCAATTGCGTGAATTCAATTTGCCACCACGGCAGCGCTAATTATGTCCAACCAAAAACAGGCCCCTGAAAAAGAAATTGAACTCGCACGCACGCTGGGAATTCCAGAGGTAGTACTTCTTGGTATCGGTGCGCTATTTGGGGGAGGTGTATTTACGCTCCTGGGTACCGCGGGAGGGCTTGCGGGGGGAGGGCTCATTTTTGCGATGCTCCTTGGCTCGCTCATTGCATTTATTAACTTGAATGCATACGTTGCGCTTGCAACAACGTTTCCACAAGCGGGTGGTGGCTATCACTGGGTCAAAGATGGTCTTGGTGACTTGAGCGGCTTTCTCTCTGGTTGGTGCTCGTGGATGGCCTCATCAGTTGCGTGCTCACTCTATGCGGTCTCGTTTGGGTATTTCATGTATGAATTTGTATTTGAGTTTGTTGGCGTCACGGTTCCCTTTGGCACGCAAATCGGCTGGCAACTGCTCTTTAGTGTGGGTATTATTCTTCTCTTTGGACTCATTAATTATCGGGGAGTGCACTTGTCGGGGAAGATAGGTGGTGCTATCGCTATCAGCATACTTGGGATTCTTTCAGCATATATTGCCTTTGGAATGAAACACATGCTGCAAAATCCCGAGCTTGTCTCGTTCAATTTTACCCCACTTCTACCTATGGGAATGGCCGGTGTGATACAGGCCGCAGCGCTATTTTACATTGCATTTGAGGGCTCGGAAATTCAAGCGCAAACTGGTGAGGAGGTAGAAAATCCTGCGCGGGTGCTCAAGGTTAGCCTCTTTGCTTCGTGGGCCATCGTGTCCATATTTTATGTACTGATTGCCATAGTCATCATCGGTGCTACGAGCGGGGGAACGGTCCCCTCATGGCACCTGCTCGGCACCCTCCATGAGCGCGCAATCATTGAGAGCGCCAGGCAGATTATGCCATTCGGATATATTATATTGCTCGTTGGGGGGTTACTCGCGAATATTGCCGCCCTGAATGCAACCATTTACTCGTCTTCGCGAATTCTTTTCTCACTCGGTCGTGACCGGCTGGTGTTCGCACCACTTGGAGTGATGCACCCAGTCAACTATGTCCCAGCACGCGCACTCGTCGTCTCGATTATCGCCATAATAGTCATCTCCATCTTTTTACCACTTAAGGATATTGCTGGCATTGCAGACATTCTTTTCATCGTGCTCTTTACGATGCTCAATTATGCGTATATTGAGCTCCGGCGTCAGAAACCTGAAGCAAAATGGAAATATGTGGTACCTTTTGAGCCGTACCTTCCTCTTATCGCTATTGTGTTTTACTTAATGCTCGGTGTTGCACTTTTTCACGTGAGCGCGCTGGCAATTTACTTTCTTATCGGATGGATTCTCCTCGGTTTGGTAAATTACTATGCATATGCAAAGCGCATAGAAAGGGAAGATCACGCCCGCGAAGTCGTGTATGAGCATTCCACTCGTTTCCATCCCAAGAGTGAATATCGCGTTGTGCTCCCTGTGGGTGACAACGATTGGCATATATTTTCTGAGATTGCAGGAGCAATGACCAAAGAAGAGGGTGGGGATCTCATGGCACTGCGTATACACGAAATGAAGATTGGCGATAACCCGCAGGATGCCTTTCACTCAAAACGAGACAAGCGCATTCTTGAGGAAATCGAAGAGGGGATGGCAAGTCAAAAACTCAATATTGATACACGCATTGTGGCCTCCCACTCGGTTGCTGAGGCAATTCTTGAGACAATTGTAAGCGAAAACGCTGACCTTGCACTCCTCAATTGGGACGGATCCGTGGACACAAAGGGTTTTATCTTTGGTCGCAAGATAGACGTTGTGCTCCATCGCGCTAAGTGTGATCTCTTGACCGTGAAACTGGGAACAGAAAAAAACATGAAAAGTATTTTCATTCCTGTTGCGGTGGATTTCAATCCGAATCTCCGTTTTACTGGCAAAGTCGCCACGGCACTCTGTCATGGTTTTGGGTCCAGAGTTACCGTCGTGATGGTTGTTCCGGAAGATGTTCGGGGTCGAAGCACGCATTATTATGAGAAAATTTTGGCAGAACGCATCCGCGAGTTGAAGATAAAAACAGACTCACCAATAGATTCAAAGCTCTATTACTCCGACTACCTTGCCTCAGGAATCGTGAAGGCATCTTCCGGTTTTGATGTGGTGCTCCTTCCTGCAGCACGTGGAGGCATAACTCTTGCCGTCGGCGTTGGGTCAATTCCAGAGCAAGTGGCAAAGAATACAAGGCGGAAGATGGTAATGATTGCAAAGGGGTATCGTGGTGCGGCACAGCCGTTCTGGGATTATCTTCGCGACCGCCTCTGATCTGTGGTTTAGTTGTGTTCAACACCAAGTACAATCTCACTTCCTTGCCCAGTAAAATAAGGGAATATGTAATGAACTTTTTCATGAAATGGCTTAACTGCAAGCTATTTGGAAGCTAAGCTTCCAAATATGGTGAATCGGGGTTTAATTCACTTGCGCTTTCTTGTTATTCGTGTATAATACGTATATTCGTGTGTTTCTCGGGAGCTGCTGCATTTATTGCGTGCGAGTCGAGAAGGTCGTACGCGATGTTTTATGCAAGTAGTTCTGACACATTATGGCTCAAAAGCTATACATTGGTGGATTGCCTTACTCAACGACAGACCAAGAGCTTGGTGACGCTTTCGCGTCAGCAGGATCAGTGGTTTCGTCTTCGATTGTCACAGACCGTATGACCGGCCGCTCACGCGGATTCGGCTTCGTCGAGATGGCATCGGAAGCTGAGGCTAATGCCGCTATTGATATGTGGCACGGCAAAGAGTTCGGTGGGCGTACGCTCACGGTGAACATTGCTCGCCCAAAGGAAGATCGCCCAGCAGGTGGTGGAGGTGGCCAGGGTGGCCCTCGCCGCGAATGGCGTGATCGCAACTAGGAGTCCGTTCATAAATAACGTCCGCGTTATTTACGTTACGGACACTTGTGCCACGTCCATATAATAGGGAAACTTATTTATGGATGGGGCCTAAAGATTTCTTTAGTCCGCACAAACCCCGTACTCACGTACGGGGTTTGTTGTTCACGCGGTACTCTTTGTGACAGTGCCTATGATGATATACTGTAGAGACAATGGAAGGGAAAAAATCACATATATATCTTTTTGCATGGGGGTTTGCACTACTCGCCACGGTATCAGCACTGGCATATAAATTTTATTACGTTCCGTATGTGGCAGACACGCGAGTTATCCCGACACTAGGCATACCAGGATCTACTCATGCTCATGTGAGCCTGGTTATGATTGCAGGAGACGTGCCGGTGAATTTTTGTCAGCCAAAGTACATGCTTGCGAGTCAGCTTGCACATTTCGAAGAAAATAATTGCACGATTGTACATAAGCACGCCACGGGGGTGACGCTACAAACCTTCCTCGAGTCTATCGAGGTCAATTTATCTGAGCACTGTTTTTCGACGAGAGATCAAACACGTAGGTGTAACGATAAAAAAAATACACTGCGCGCAGTTTTAAATGGTAAAGAAATTCCAATTCCAGACTTCACTTTTTATGAATTACGCAACAACGATCACATTTTAATAAATTTTGGACCGGAAGTGGGTATAGAACTCAGATTTAAATATAATAATGTTCCGAGCATCCCCGTAACGGTGAATGAACCAGGGGAGAGTCAGTAATTAGGAAAAGTGAGTAGGGAGCGTTCAAGCGCTTCATACCGAGAATTGTTTTTTTCAAGTTGGATTTGATATGGCTCTGCGCATATATCAGTCCATACACCACAGTTCTGCAGAAATTCTGCAACCAGCGTTACCGATGCGTCTTTGAGCAATTTTATTTCACTCACCAGTCTATCTTGACCTTCTTTCGTGAGGTTACGTTCCTCGCGCTCCGCTACTGTCTCCGCACCAGCAACCTCTCCAGTTTCTGGAAAGGGTACCTCAGTGTCACCACCGACGTCTGCGGGCGTGTTGGACAACACCTCTGTGCTCTCACTCTGGCTATCTAATGTTTCTCCACTCGACATAGCTTCACTTGAAGCTACCTTGCTTGTTGTGTCTACGATACCGACTCCAGCGAGAGTGGCATTTAATTGTGCGTGTGTACCAAGTTCGAGGAGATTTGTCGACAAGGCTCCAAGTATTAGCCCAAGTACAAACACACCAAGCAGAGAGGTTGCGAGTGTGGCAGTGTGCATTTTGTCCGGAACTTTGGTAACAGAAACAGTTGTAATCTTCATGAAGAGATTATAACATAATATTAATCATATTGCAAGTTTTACCACCAAAACTTCAATATAAGTTACTTTTGAATTTTAAGCCATCATTAACTCCTGTGTGATAACAGGATGAGTCGGCGAAGTACTGTGGATAAGCTATCTGAAAAACTGTTGATATTTTGTGGATAACTTTTAGAAAGCTATATTTTTCAATGTAAAATAGAAATATCGAGTACCGAGATATCCACATATCGTGTCTCGAGTTTTTTCATGACCAGCCCAGAGGAACGAAAACCCGGATATATTACACTCAAAGAGGCGAGTGCGCGTTTTGGGTATTCCCAAGACTATCTGGGCCAACTTATTCGAAAGGGAAAACTCGAAGGAAAGCTTGTGTATTCTCATGTCGCATGGGTTACGACAGAAGAGGCAGTTCAGGAATACATCGGTGGTGCCAAGAAAAAGCATGGACACATTGAAGATACGGAAGTTGTGTCGGACGTTCCACCTCAAGATGTGGGTCCGGACAGTGAATTTGAGGAAGAGTCCTCGAGCCTCACAAAATGGTTAATACGATTTTTTCGCGTATTGCTCGTGTTAGTCATTCTTTCCGCCATATTTGTATTTTACCTTTTGACTACTGCATTTGGTGAAGAGCTACACTCAGGTACGCTCGTAGCACGTGCCTCAGTCATCATAAATGATCAGCCTCATGACTCCACCCATGAATGATCATCTACGCAATTTAGTGGTGAATCTTAAGGTGCCTTCGAAAGGAACACGAGTCGAGAGTGATCCTTCTGCACCAGTCATACTTTCAACGAGAGCGCGCAAGTACCCAGCAGAAGCGCCGACACGAATGTTTGTCACACCAACTGGGACTACAAGGCAGTCAGCAAGTGTGAACTGGAGTGCACACCCACAAGAGCCGAAAGAAAAAAAAGTGACATTACTTTCGCCCGTGCAAATGATTGTCGCGCGAGTGATTTCCGCATACCTCATTCCGATGATGCTCATCTCCCCACTTGCACGTGTGTACGCAGAAGAAACTGTCGTTGCGGACGTACCAGCAGAAGCGGTCGTTCAGCCCGCACCCACTCAATCACCAACCCCAACTGTGGCTGATATTGTGCCACTTCTGGATGTAACAGTTCCCGCGGTAGTTGAGGCAGTAGACGAAGCGGGGGGGGGTGATAATACGCAGTCCGAAACACCTCCAGCACAAGCTGAAGTCCCCCTAAGTGACACTGAAGTGGGCGGAGTTGCCCCACCCGTAGTGTCCACAGTGGGGGAGGCACCTGCCGAGGTCGCACCTGGAGAAGATAGAGAAGTAGAAATGGTCGCGGAGGAGTATTCGAGCACAACAATTCCCCTAGACGGAGCAATTGGTACGGAGGAAAATACTGACGCCACTTCGACGGATGTCGTCTTAGAGAGTGGACTTCTCCCGAGTACAACCACTACAGAAGTAATAATCGAAACGGGAGCGACCACAACTGATGAAAATATCATCGAGGCGGTGCAACCTGCTGATAACAGTGCAGAAATTGAGGCCGAGCGTAGCTATCAGGAAGAACGCATGCGTACGGAAATGCGCAAAGAGATTGAGCAGGAGTTTTTGCGCGGATGCATCACGTTTGAAGCGTCCGGATATTACTGTTTAAACAATGAGTCAAGAAGTACAAATGGGGGAGTGAAACAAAAAAAGTCGGTGACGGTGACATCAGAGGCGGGTGAGGGGGGCGACAAAGAAATATTTGTGCTCCGTGATGGGGAGCGTACACTACTTACCGTAAACGAATATGACGACACTTTTCCCACGCAAGATGTCACGGGGGAGCATTTTGTGTGGCAAGGAATGAAAGGAGGGCGTTGGCAAATATTTACGGGAGAAATTGCGACATCCGGTCGTCCAATTGTGACGCAAGTTACCGACTCACGAGATAGTAATTTTAATCCAAAGATTGATGGAGACAATCTCGTGTGGCAGGGATGGGCAGACAATAACTGGGAAATATTTCTCGCGTCTAAGCGTGATGCGAAGTCTCCGTTTGCCGGAGAGCATTTGCCGGAAGGAAATGCACTCCTCGGCGTAGGGCCCGAGTGGAGTGTTCTTCGACTTACTGCAAATACTGACCACGACATGTTTCCGTCACTACACGGAGACCTGGTCACCTGGCAATCACGGGAGGGAGCGGATTGGGTAGTTTATGCTTATAGCATTAGTGCAAAAAAACAAACAAAGCTTTCTTCGGATGGAGTGAAGAGCGAGAATCCAAAATTCTCCATTACCTGGGAAGAACGCGACCAAGAGGGTAATGCACGACTGGTGGGATATGATCTATCGACAGGGCAAAAAACGGACCTCACGAGCGAATCGATGCGACTACCTTCTTCTTCCTTTCCAGAACCGGCCAAGTCGCCAATTTCTCAGCCCGATCCTGCAGCACTCCCTGTTTCTCAAACGAGTGGCTCGAGTACGCCCTCACGCGGAGATGACGAGGGAAGTCCAGATAATTCTCTACTGCCATGAAGCGTCTACTAAATACATGGGCAAAAGGGAAATATATCATGCGTATCCGAGTGATTGGCACGCCACTACTTATTGTGTTGGTAACTCTCTCAAGTCTTGGTGGCATTGATTTTTTTCGTGCGCTTTTTGCTCCTGCAAAAGTTGCACTCGCGGCTTATACGGGGAAGCAACTGCATACAGTAGAATTTGCGCTCGGAGGAGGAGTTGGGACTGCGGCGACACAAACCGGCACGGACAACAATGGCGTTGCGCGTCTGTCCGATGCGAATCTGTATGCGGGAAATCAGTGGAATGCGACAAAGGGAACTGCGGGTATCAAAACTATCGCAATACCTGGGACGGGAATCCGTGTGATTTCGGCATATGTTGATGTTGCGTCAACATTGGTCACAGCGGCAAATGTGAGCGATCTGGAGATTACGCTTGATGTAACTCCAGGGCCCGCGCCGAGTGAGGATATTGCCATCAGTCAAGTGGCGCGTAATGGCATTGGGCTCATCTATGTTGATACGAGTGGTACATCACTACTTCTGACTGCTAAAGCAAATGCCACCGCACTATTTCAGACGCAAACGGACGGGGAGTGGAATGCGGGGGTAAGTGTAATTGGAATGATGTCGATTCTGGGCCCCACTTGGCATTTGTCTACTATGAAATTGGTCATTACCTACGAAAATGATTATTCAACAGTTGCACACAATGAGATAAAAACTGTGCGATTTCCATTACGTTCGACAGCTACAGGTGACACTGGGACGAAACGTGCGGATTGCACCCTTGCAACGACGTGCTCGTTTACTTACGCACTTGATATACCCGATCTCGGTGCAGATGCGGATATTCTTGATGCATGGTTTGAGATTTCTTATGCAGGTGCAGGAGTAGATGTGGTCACACCTGGTGTGCGTGGGGGTACGGCGGGTACAGCACACAGTCCACTTGAAATTCTCACAGATCGTTCCGAACGATTTCTCGTCTTTCGTCCTCCCATTGGCACTCCCAATCTTACTCCGAATATTTCGCAAATTCTCGATATTGGAGTTACCGTAGCTGATGTGAGTACCCTCGGTGGTGAGCTCGTGGTCACATACAAATATTCGACCGGTGCAGCGGTGCAAACTGAAACCATCCAATACTTTATGGGCCAGCAGAATACTTTGCCTGGAACGGCGTCTTCGTCATTCTCAAAACTTGCGACGATCATGAATGGAAGCGCCGACCCGCGTGCAATATGGTTTCGCGTGCATGACTCGACGACCAATGCTGCGGCGGTGAATGTGTCAGGGAAAATTGGATTATCCGCAACCACTACGACGCGTTATACGACGACATCCGCAAATTCGCGCACGGGCGAAATGCGTATTATTCACGACATGGGTAGCGCTACGACGTCATGGAGTGGAAGTCAAGCACTTCTCCAGTCGGATGTGAGGCACGAAGCAAACACTTATGACGGTCCCCCTGGTATTGAAGTATTTATCACGTTTCGCTGGGCAGGATCAAGCGGC
>JAYSSO010000012.1:0-14676 GCA_043720495.1 Candidatus Lloydbacteria bacterium
ATAAATCTGCACAAGCATTTTTTTGTGACTGACATCTACGCGGGCTCCACTTGTTCTTGCAACGGTGCCCCCAATAATGGTGGGGTCTACGGTGCGAATGACACGTTTGTGCGCTCCCGAAAGAATACTTGAAAAGGGTTCTCTGCGGAGGATCGCAACCACATCTTCTTGTGCCACCTCTGTTGCTGTTGTAACTACAATGGTGTCACGCTTTTCTTGCTGATGGACACTGCGTTCGTATGCACGCAGAATTTTGGGGAGCATGTGCAGATGTCCATTTGCAGAAATTGTTCCAACAAATTGATTGACGAGCTTATCCCGAGAGAGAGTCCCCTCGGCTTCGAGCTCAAAGAGTGCATTTGCATACCAAGAAGCGCGCATATAAGAAAATTAGCTTTTTACCATACTTGCTCGTAATATTTTTTCTGCACCAAGGACAGCCATCTTTGCAATATCCTTCTCGCTCTCGCGGAGCATGTGGGCGCGCTCTTCTTTCGCGAGCGCCTGTGCTTCAGCAAGAATAGCGGCGCTCTTTTCCTGTGCCTCACGGACAAGCCTGCGTTCCTCCTCTATTCCTTGCTTGTGTAGTGTATCAACGAGTTTCCCGCCTTCCTCGCGTGCAATGCGGAGTACGTTAACACTTTCCTCGTCTATCCGTATCTTCTCTTTTGCTACTTGATCTGCATCAGCGAGTCCTTGCGCGAGCTTTGCTTGTCGTTCTGCGAGAATTGCGAAAATGGGCTTATACACATAGCGGTGGAGCACAAACAGTGCAATGGAAAAATTCACCATCTGTGCGGCGAGGAGTTTCCAATGAATGCCAAATACGTGCAATATTTCCATACGGTTCTACGTTAGCTTTGTGTGAACTTAAACGAACTTAATGACAATGGCCATAACAAACGCAAGAAGGCCAAGTGCTTCAGCGAATGCAGCACCAAGAAGCATTGTGGAAAATATTTTTCCATATGCATCAGGGTTACGAGAAATACCTTCAGCTGCGCGACCCACCAACAGACCGATACCTATGCCCGGACCAATCATACCGAGACCAACTGCAAGTCCCGCTCCGATAAGTTTTGCTGATTCTAGTTCCATGTTGTTTTTTTACATTATAATATTAATAATCAATAGAAAATTCCAGGCCAACATACTAATGCTCCGATTGTGTAATTGCCATTTTTACAAAAAAGAGCGTCAAGAGGGAAAATACCACGCCCTGCAGTAGGCCGACGAAAATTTCGAAGACCATAAAGGGTGCCGGAAGAATATAGGGGACAAAAAAAGTTAACACACCAATGAGGATCCCACCTGCAAAAATGTTCCCAAATAAACGGAAGGAAAACGAAATCAAACGAATGAGCTCAGAGATGAGCTCTATAAGGCCGACGAAGAAACCCATAAACGAGTGGAAATTAAAAAAGCGACCGAAGTATCGTATGCCAAACCGGCGCACCCCAGTAATTTCAATAACGAAGAAAGATATAAGTGCAAGCGCAATAGTGGTATTGAGGTCAGCATTTAGTGAACGGAAAAGTGGCGTCTCGTGCCCATCATGTTTGACGACGATGCTTTCGACGCCAGGAATAAACTCTAAGAAGTTCGCGAAGAATATGAAAAGTACCAGTGTCATGAGTAAGGGAAAAAACTTTTCGGCAATATTTTTGTCATTATCGAGATTCTCTGTAATGAACGTGCGGTAGCCGTCAAACACCACCTCAAGAGCAAGTTGAAATTTGCCAGGTTGCAGTCTGATTGTGCGCCGAACCACAGTAGCAAAAATAACAACCGTGAGAAGAACGATAATCCCCATCAGAAATGAATTAGTTATAGGAAAACCCATCCACTCAGTGAGGCGCTCGGCCGCTATTGAAACGTGAAATTCCCCTTCCATAAGTGGCTACACGTTAGCATGTTTACTCAAAAAATAAAAGGAACATACAGGGATAAGTGGTAAAACATTGACAAAATTATGTGTAAATAGTATAATGATTTTTTGTTCTTTTCAACACGAGGAGATAATTTTGACCCTTCAACTCTCACAGGAAGACGAAAAGATTATTGCCGAACTTCGGCGTACAAAAGTACTCAAAAACGTCAGTGCAAAGAAAATGAGTGCCCCACGTGGTTTTATGGCGTTTGTCTGCTCTGACTGCGATCACATACGAGATAAGTTTGAATTCCTTTGTGGGCTATGCAAGGTGGAAGCGGGAAACGAGCGAGTACACCTCTTTTCCTGCCATAGTGGAGGCCTGTTGCTTTCACCGGATTCACCCACGAAGAAGCATCCCATCGAGCACGAAATTTATCGTGCACACGTAGGTGACGCCATGCAACTCAAGGGACTTGATTTGCTGGTCTCCAAGTGCCATGCACCCTGCGGTGCAGCGTATGCGCAAGGACTTAATTTTTACGACATCCTTCGGCACATATTTCTTGGCAAAAAGTACATAAAAGATAGTCTCCCCAATTTACGCGTCGCAGTATTTGCTCACGTTGCACACACTGATGGTCGTAAGCTCACCTATTCCGTAGAGGGGAAAGTTTGGTGGGAATACGCAAGACAGCACAATCTGTTTCAGGGAACCGTGGAACCCAAGGCCGCATGAGCGGCTTTTTCTTTTTATTTTTTTGCGATATACTACCCGTATTAAATACTCATATCTACTTTTTTCTTAAGTATTATTTTTATGTCAGACGCTTCGCAAAAATTTGGTACAACCATTAACTGCATGGACGGCAGAGCGGTGCTCGCGACAATTCTTTGGATGAAAGATGCTTATGGTCTTGACTATGTGGACACCATTGGAGAGCCCGGCATGGATGCGTATATTCAAAACATGAATGAAGTAGAGCGGAAGTGGCTGAAGCGAAAAATTGAAATTTCCATAAAGAACCACGGTTCGCGCACTATATCTCTAGTTGGCCATGAGGACTGCGCAGGCAACCCTGTTACCAAAGCAGAGCACCTAAGTGACATTGCAAAAGGAGTAGTGGAAGTCAAAAAAATAGTAGGTGAAATTGATCCCACGCTCAACGTTGAAACAGTTGGACTTTGGTCACAAGCTACTCCCAACCAAGTGGGATGGAGCATAGAACGCATAGACTAAGAGCCTATCATAATAAACCCCACCACCACGTGGAATACTTCATTTTTCTACGTCTATAACTTGCTGATTAGTACTAAGATTTAGATAAAAATTATAAAATATGTTGTAAAATAAGGTTTTTTGGAAGCTTAGCTTCCAAAAATTACCAGCCTCCTCCGCCACCACCTCCTCCCCCTCCACCCGATGAGCCCCCACCACTCGAACCACCCCCTGATGCGGAAAATGCTGATGCAGTACTTGAGGAAAAAGACGCCATCGATGATGCAAGTGAGGTAGCGTAGAGCGTTGCACCGCTACTGTGGTACCACCCGCTTGAATCCTTTTGTGTAAACAAATGAGCAAACTTTCCAGCCCATGCTTTCTCAACGCCGAATATCATGGCGTATGGGAGAAGTTTCTCGAACAATGAGGGGTCATTTTCTATTGAGTTGGCAAAGGGAATTCTGTCCTCGCCAGTGACATCAAGGAAAAGCTTAAATCCTTCTATGTGCTCCTTTGTAAACGCACCACGCTTGGTCACTCGCGCCATCAGCGAACCAAAAATAAAAATTATTATTCCACTGAGCGCTAGGCTTAAATTAAGAAATGGTAAAACAAAACTCACAACAAAAAGGACAATGCCCGTAATCAGGTAGGCCCGAGTTGCGACTTGCGGGTTGGTTTCATAAAAGTTTTTCTCAGTAAGATCTTTTGCAAGTGCAGTGCTCAGGTCTGTATTCACAGCAGTGAGTTTGTGTGCAAGCGCCGAAAGCATGAAGCTCTGCCCGTGTGCACGGAGTGCACCGTAGAGGATCGTTTCGTGGACACCAAGTCCAGATGGATCTTTCTCAGTAAAGGCTAGTTGAAAATCTTCAGTGGTAAACAGAAGAACCTTTTTTTCTGTCCGCCTAATGGTGAGGTAACCACGAATCGCGAGATCAATGATAGCTGCCGAAATCGCATGCGGTTGCAAATGACCATGCTTAAGATAAAACACCTCTAGTGGTGACAGTTTTTCTGGAATATCATACTCCGCAACTATAACACCCGACCCTTCTGGGTCTCTCCCCCTTTGCCACCATAAGCGAAACATTGCGGCAAAAACGATGAGCGGAAGAATGAGGCTCCACCCAGCATACTCAGAAATATTTTTTCTCCACCAATGGTACACGCCGACACCTTCAGCAAGTTTCTTTACCCTCGAAGTGGGGGCAATCGCAAAAATATCTTTCGGAATACCTATTGCTACGGTCATGCCCTCACGGGCTGGAAGCCCACCCTGGTGTGTGTACCGAATGCTATTTATGACACCAGTGCCCTCTTGCGGACTCGTACTCGCAGTGCATGTTTGCGTACTTCCGGTAGGTCCAACATAGCATGCCGTGACAAGTTTACTTTCTTGAATGGGAAGTGGAAGATCGATATCAGTACGCACGGAGTCTATCGGTACATCCCAGTCATTTCCAGTGGCATTCCAATAAAACTCATCTATATCATGCAAATCTTGATTGATTCCACCCCAGACTGTGTAGCGAATGACGTAACGAACCCTTCCGGTTACAAGCACGTTCGGATCGCCAATTTTTAGCTGCATTATATTTCCTCCTCCTGTGTATACGGTCTGAAGAAGTCTACCGTTACCATCGGTAACCATAATGCTTGATATCTCAATTTGTCGAGGAATTTTTTCACCGGGAAGTGTGTACACGAGAGGCACTTTCCGAAAGATTCCATGTCGATCAACGGCATTTTCCCCAAAATTGTAAATGATTTCTTCCTGTACGAGTGCACTACCATTTGGCTCGAGCTTTATATGAATGGTGAATGCATCTATGCGTTCGCCTTCGGCCATGGCAACAACCGGCAAGAATGTCAGTGTCCATATTACAGAAAACAGCAAAAAAAAAGTTTTACGCATAGCAAGCACTACTCATCACTCGTAAGTTTTTTCTTAACATCTTCAAACTCGTTTTCGAGCTCTTTTAAGCGCTCCTTACTTGCTTTGATAAGTTCCGCACCTTCTTTGATTTTCAGAATCCCTTTTTCCACATCTATTTCTTCTTGTGACTCAAACCACTCCGTGATTGCGCGCAGTTTCTTCATCGTCTCAGTAATGTTTATTGTACTTTTCGGCATAATATGTGTGAATTATTATTCTTCTATAGGACCTACGCAAATGGCGAACTTCTTTGTTGTGGGGCCCCAGTATCTCGGTCAACATATGAGAATATGCTTTCCTCGATACTTTCCCCACGCCTCGAATTTCATCCATTTGCGTAGGTCCTATTCTCTATGAGTTGTCTTTATCACCTCGCTTTCCAGTGTACCATCCGAGAGACGAGCCTCAAAACGCTCGCCCACCTTGACCTCACTAATACTACGTATGACCTGGTCTCCGATGGTAAGGATGCTGTAGCCGAGTCTGAGTTGACGATTGGGATCATGCTGACTCAGTAATCTTGACGTTGCCAGCAAGGCATCCTGCAAATATTTGAGCTGTTGCCGATAATAATCCAGAATTGTCTTTCTCGCATATACTAACTCATCTTTTGTAGTGGAAAGTTGTCGAGCGAGTAGTACGAGTGATTCGCTCTGGTCACTCAGTAATCTCCTAAATGGCCGGAGCAGTATTTCAAGAGCACCTTCGAGTGTGGTGCGCAGATGCTCTCCCTCATCATGTACTAGTCGAATGTGTTTCTGATACTGAGACATAAGCTCATGTGAATGTGTGCGGAGTTCATGTATTGCTTCTTGCCATGAGTAATTGAGGATTAGTGTCGTTGCAGTTGGTGTCGAGGGGGCATAGTCGGCGACAAGCTGTACCAGTGGTACGTCTTTGTCATGACCGATTGCACAAATAGTTACTGCGGGGAATTCTGCAACCTTGCGAACGATAAGCTCATTGTTGAATGCCTGAAGACTCTCTAGGCTTCCCCCACCTCGAATGAGCACCAGCACATCGATGTCCATGGTCTCAAGGTGAGTAAGCGCTGAAAGGATATCTTTGACTGCACCGGCCCCCTCAACGCGTGTATCCACAAATGTCACTTGGTAACCAAATTTCCCAAGGTTGCTGAGAAAGTCATGAATCACTGCGCCGGTGCGGGAAGTGATAAGTCCAATACGCACTGGATGCTCCTTCAGTTGCCGCTTTTTTTCAGGCAGAAAGAGACCTTCAAGTTCGAGTTTCTTTTTCAGCTCATTGTACGCTTTTTGAAATGCACCCTCTCCTGCTAGTTCAATTGTTTCTGCGCGAAAACTAAATCGCCCCGAGGGCTTATAGATTTCACTGCGTCCCTCAAGAATGACTTCGAGTCCCTCCGTGAGCAGAATGCCGGCGAGCGCAAAGTCAGAAAGCCACATGAATACTGAGAGCGTACTACCGTCCTTACTATCGCGAACAGAGAAATATACGGCCTTCCCCTGCTCTTTGAAACTGGTTACTTCACCTTTTATGGTCGCACGCACACGCCAGAGCTCCCGGTTGATGATGTCGAGATATGCGCTGACGGAGTAGAGCATCCGTTCATCTTTTTGTTTTGGTAAAAGCTCCGAAAGTGGGAAGAATGCGTCACCTTCTTTCTCCATACTTCCAAGAGCTACACTTGGAAGTTCAGGGGCACACAGACTTGCTTTAACCATGTTGAGTATTGCCGACCCGTATTGGGTGAACTTCGCGTCCTTAATCCCTTTAATTGCAGTTAATTCTTCTTTGGTTTTTGGGAGTTTTTGCACTATTTCGTCTATAGCACTACTAGGGAGTACACGAAAAAGTTCGATGCCTTTTTTGGATGCTTCGTTGTCTCGCCATGCATGTAACACGCTCCGGAGATTTGCCACCAGCCTATTGTACGAGAGAAAGCAGGAAATGAAAAACCGCCACCATATGGACGGTGGCGGCTGTTTATCGAAGCAAAGGAGGTGTGCCCTTTGTATCCAAATCTCCACGTGACGCCTTGTCTATGGCGCTCTTTGTTTCAAGGTGTCCATCCTGGTGCTTTTTTAGTCGAGCAAGCTCCTCATGAGTTGCTCTCAGTCCAAAATATTGAAGCTCCGGATGAGCACCTGAGAGTTGAAAAGCGATGCGAAAGATAAACCGAACAACCTCATCAGACGACCCAAAAACCATTGCAAGATTGATGACATTGTCATAGGTTATTCTCGCCTCAAGTTCCTTATTTGATTCCAGATACTGATCGCATGTGCGTAAAAGTACACACAACATATCATTGACAGAAACAACCTGGCCTTGATTCATTCTATGTCCTATTTACTGTATCTAACGATAAAACTACCACATATAATGTAATAGTCAACAATTATTTTTCACAGCAACCCACTGGTCACTCTATGCCTTCCCCGACAGGAGATCTTCTTCAAATTGCACTATTCCGGCGACATCATTGGAGTATGCTGAAACATCGGGGAAATCGAGGGAAATAATTTTTTTATGCACGGCACCAATGAGACGGATGAGCCTTTCCGTGTCTTCATCGGTAATGTCGAGGGCAAGCTCATGAATGTGCCCCTCCTTTGGCTCGAGAAATTCAAGCACTCCGCGGTGCACCTGGTAGTGTTCAAACACGTGCGAATGCTCGACGAGTAATTTGTAGAAGGTCAGCTGGCGTCGATAGTTCTGTAGTGTAATCTTTTCCTGCGCGTCCTTTCCCTCCCAGCTCTCTTTCACTTTTCCAGTTTTAAAATCGCACACCAGCATTGTCTTTCGTTGACCACTTTCCGGATTAGGATCCTCAGTCATCTTGTCGATTTTTCCGACAATTGGAACACCAGACACCACAACTCCCTGGCCTTTAAAATTAAATTCACTATAGTGGAGAGGTGCAGCGGTCATTCCCCGTTCGAGATACCAGACAGGTAGTGCCTCCTCGCCTGCCCGAAGAAAATGCCGATACTCGCTTTCGGTGATGCGTCCACGAAGCATTTCACTCTGAAATTCCGAAAGTAGTTTTTCTTTTGTGGGTACTTTTCCTGTTCTTTTGAAATCAATGTAAAAACGCTCAATCGCCTTGTGCATCGCTGATCCATACACGCTATTTGGACTTTTTGCTTGGGGAAAATTCAACAAATTCTGTTCCAAAAAATACGCTGGCCCACCCTTTGTTACATTCAGGAAATTATTGAGATGGGTAACGCTCATGTGGTAGTCTTTTACGAGCTCTTCAAGGATTGCTCGCTCACCAGGAGTGACCGCAAAAAAAGCAGGGTTCACCGTATTCTGTGTCATGTCCCGGACGATATCCTCCGCGGCAATTGTAGTTTCTTGCTCTTTGAGGTGTGTCGCAAGCGCTCCTTCATCCCGATCGGGAACAATGAAGCCAACTTTGAGCGAGTCCTTGCCGGAGTCACTTTTGCGGTACGACGTAACATACAAATGCTTTTTAGCGCGCGTGAGTGCAACATAAAAATTGCGCAGACGATCGTCCCCACCCTCACCAGGCTTAATCGGGAGATTGGACGGAAGTGGCAGTTTGTCTGACATCCCCCGGCCTGCCCATATTTCTTCTTGGCACGATGCAACAAACACTGTTTCAAATTCCAGCCCCTTCGCTTTGTGCACCGTCATGAGGTGCACGGCCTTTTTTGCACTAACAAAAGGAGTCGTGTCGGGTAGCGTAATGTTGTGTCGCTCATGAGTGTCAACGAAGGTTGCAATATCATCGACAAATAGTGGCTTTCCATTTTTAAATACTTTTAACGTATTCATGAACACGCGCAAACTCGAAAGAAACAGCAGGTATTTTGATTCCGATTTTTCACGTGCTTCCTTTCCAAAATAAAACTCTCGAAAGGGGCTCTTGAACGTGCGCACACGCTTTGACTTCTCCATGACCCGTGCAGAATCCTCATGTACCTCATCATCACTACCTCCACCCGGAAGCAGTGCACCATCAGTTCCTATAAGCTCATCGAGAATGCGCTCCAGTGGGTCATGGTGAGAATCAGCTCCCAGTCGTATGAACCAATTTGCAATGTCACGCACATGTTCTTCTTTGTGCTCCCGCATCGCCGAAAGCCACATGCGGTCGGGTCGATTGTTCGCTAGCACAGATACCTCCCACACTGTTTCCCGCGAAAGCCCCCAGAAAGGTGCAGTGAAAATTTCCGGCATGAGATGATCTGCTGGCACTATCCCATCACGCATGAGCGATGCCACAAAGCGAGCCATCGTAATAAGGATTTTGACGTGTGGCTCCTCAAATACATTTTGTTTGCGCTCATAGTTGATGGGAATTCCCGCTGCTACCAATACACGTGCGATGTCTTCTAGTTCCTTGTGTTTACGAGTGATGATTGCCATGTCTCCTGCATCGTGTCCCCCATCAATGAGTGTGTGTATTTCACGCGCAATGTACGCATGCTCATGGGTGCGTGTAGGGAGAAGCATATGCACGATGTTGCCATTACCCAACTCGGGGCGTGACGCGATAAGCTTTTTTTCAAGCTTCGGTATGACTGCCTCCAACCGTTCATTACTTTTCTCAATCACTTCACGTGCAACATCAAGGATGTGCTGTGTTGATCGGTAATTTTTAGTCAGCACTACCAGTGCGTGTTCGGTAAATTGCTTTGGAAAATCAATGATGTTTGATACTTCTGCACCCTGAAAGCGATAGATGGCTTGGTCATCATCCCCCACTATCATAATATTTGGTTTTCCCTCGTGTACTTCCGCGCTCCCCAAGAGTCGTACAAGACGAAGCTGTGCATCATTGGTATCCTGAAATTCGTCAACAAGAATATATTGATAACGCTCTTCGAGCTCAGAAAGTAATGCGGGGCTTTTCGAAAGTTCTTGTACAACGTCGAGCAACATATCGTCAAAATCATAATACCTCTCCCGATGCATGAGCTCGCGATATCTTCGGTACACATACACCAGTGCCTCCATTTTTTCGATATAAAGTGCGTCCTTCAAAACTCGATCCCCCTGGTCATTTTTTTTGGCCCATTTTTCCTTCCACGCCGAGAGTGGTGCACTCTTCTCCGTTTCCTGTGCAAGAACAACCGCACGTGTGAGTGACACGGCCACTGAGTGCGCAAGTGACTGAATGCCAAGTGTGTTTGTCGAGAGGGGCTTACTGTCTGCAAGTTGCTTTGCGAGCGCGGTCGCGTCCTTAATGCTTTTCATGGACAAACGTTCCCCAAAGACTTTGTCGATCCCCTGCGATATGTCTTTAATGCTTTTTTTGTTTTCTTCGATGAGCGCACTGAATTCTGTGGGTGAAAGACCCGCGCGTTTCAAATATTGTATAGACTTTTTCGCGTCTTTGAGGTATGTGTACTCGCCCTCATGTTTTGACGAAAGTGGATTGCTCCGCGGAAGCTCCGCAAAGACTTCCTCAAGTATTTCAATCTGTTTTAAATCATCAGCCGGAAGGAATTCGGCACCATTATAAAAATATTCGGGATAATTACCAATAACCTCACTCGCAAAACTATGAAATGTATGTACCGCTACTTTGTAGCCAGTGGCGCCGATAAGGCGAGTGAGGCGCTCCCGCATGTTGATTGCGGCCACATCGGTAAATGTTAAACAAAGTATGTTGCCTGGGCGTGTATCAGTCTTATGCAATATATTTCCCACGCGAAGCGCGAGTACTTGGGTTTTCCCAGTACCGGGGCCAGCTATCACCATCACAGGGCCGTCGATGGTGTCAACGGCCCTCTTTTGTTCAGCATTGAGGTTGCTGTAACCTTGGTCAAACTGCGCGCTTGTCGACATGGCCTGATTGTACCATGACAAGATTGTATGAAAAAACCGCACAAAAGTGCGGTACTACCCAGTAATGACGAGTTGAAGTGCGTCTTCCTCGCTTTTGCCCTCATTTACGAGAGTCATGACGATAAGTGCCGTTAAACGGACATCAATCTCCACCCTACTAAGGTGTTCCTCGTCAAAGCGTTTTTGCAATCTAGGAAGATCCACAAAGACGGTCGGTCCGAAATATCCGGCAAACCGCCTCAGGGACTTTAGCGTTGTCGATCGACACTGTGGGAACCAGGCCGAGCGACAAAGTACTCGTGCACGCACAAGCGCAACTGCTGTCCCAAACCACACGCTTCGAAGCTTTGCATCACCAAAACCCTCAAGAAATACACTGCGTACCTTTCTCTCAACCCCCGAGTGCCAAATAGCATAACTATCTTTTTGCTTGGGGAGACGTTGCACATTTGTGCCTAGTTGAGACGGCACAAGGAGTGGTGAGTAAAAACCTGCAATGTTTTGCATGCGCATTCCATAGTGACGCACATCATCAGGGGGTGTATCAGCACTGTGTATCAGGGCAGAATGGAGGCCACGGGACAAAAAAATGATTCCGTCAATTCTTTTCAGTTCACTGGCAAGATCATTTGAATACGCATGTACACCGAGTGTCGGTTCGGGGAGAGTATTCATATACTCTTTCTCTATAGAATGAACTCTGCATGTAGCGTAAGGATTTTGAATGCACTCGTCATCTTGCGCACTTGCCGATTTCCTGTCGTTCTGAAAGAATGTCTTTATGTTCAGTCTATTTCAAAACTCAGGACAAAACAGTATTACGGTAGAGGAACTTAGTAAAATGGATCACGATAGTGGGAAATTTTTCTTTGTTGATGTACGTGAGAGTTCAGAGTGGGAGGAGGGTCATATCGAATGGTTTACGCATATTCCCCTTCGTCAGGTGCCAAATCGAATAAACGAATTCTTGGGGTATGAGAAAGTACTGTTTATCTGTCGTTCCGGCGCAAGAAGCGCGCAAGCATGCAACACGCTTAGAACCGTAGGAATAGATACTGCGTACAACGTACAAGGAGGGATGGTCGCCTGGAGTAGAGATGCCCTGTAGGCTAAAAATTAAAAAGATAAATCAACAGAAATCCCACCAAGGAAATGGTAAAAATAATGAGGGTAATTCGGACTGAGTTTTTTAGCCACATACTCGATAGGGTTAATTTATAGAAAATTCTTCGGAGTGGACACGCGAAACGGGGACTTTCCATTTAGCGAATTGCTCTTTGAGTGCGTGCATCATGCCTGGTGGTCCACAGATAAAAATCTCTTTTCCAAGTACACCCCCACTCTCCTTAGCAACCGCATCTGCGCTCAAAAATCCTTTCTCTTTTCCGTACCAAGAAATTAGTCTGAAGTTGGGGTTTTGCATTGATAGTGCACTAAGCTCTGCATCAAAAGCCGCATCCTCTGGAGTCGCCGCTGAGTAGTAGAGGTCGATTTTATATCCATCGTCTGGCGTGAGGCTACGCGCCATGCCAAGAAACGGAGTCACACCGATACCACCTGCTATCCAGATTTGTTGCTTTTCTGGATAGTAAACGTAAGACGTACGTCCAAATGGCCCCTCCACTATGGCACGGTCTCCAATCTTGAGTTCGCTTAGGTGACTGGTGTAGTCACCCAGACCTTTTACGCCTATTGAAATAGTATCACTGTTTGGATCTGACGATATTGAGAAGGGATGTACTTCCTCAAGTCCAGGTGAGTTAGAAAATCCAATAAAGATAAACTGACCCGGCTTGTAGCGTACTCGCTTATTCGGCAACAGCGGATGCATGAGGATTTCTACGATGGTCGCATTTACGCTCTTCACCTCATCAATGACATATTCGATTGTGGGAACCAAAAACATATTGAGTACGGTACGGTAGAATATTGCGAGGAACCCGCATGCGACGAGGAAGAACATATAATATTTGAGGACTGAAACTGAAGTGACATCACTTGGGATAAACAGCACATGAAGTGCCCCAAAGAAAAAAGCAAGTCCGAGGAACTTGTGCGTCAATTTCCAAATGTGATAGGGAAGCTTCACAAAAAACGTTAGTACTAAAAAAAGAATCATGAGCCCAAGCGCAATCACTCCGTATACATAGGAGCATTCAGGGTTGGTGAGTCCAATGTTTGCTAGACAGCGCGGATTTGCCACAAAGAGTATGAAACTATTTTTCATTCCCAGGGCGCCAGAATTGAGGTATTGTGCGACCAAAAATAATGGATGGAGCAATAGTAGGATAAATGAAAGCCCTCCAAGGATGTGGTGCACGATATATACTTTGTTCATTCCCCCAAAGATACTTTCAAGCCATTTAAGTCGTGCTCCCATGACGAGATTAAGTGCAAACATTGCCATACCCACAAGCCCAAGTGCTTGCCCAAGTGCTTGCATGGTGAGAGAGTAGTTAAACTCCCCACCACGCATGAAGCGTTGATCGAGCGAATACGGCGTGAACATCCAGATAAGCAGTGGAATAAATGAGAGCAGGATAAGGAGTGGCCAACCAATCTTGCTTGTATACTGTAGTTTCATGTATCTCATAGAAGACTACATATACGACCCTGCGTCTGTCCCATGCTGCATAAGTTGCAGCCGAATCCACCCATGAATTGCCTGAATCACCTTCGGATCGCTAGCAATAAACTGAATCTGCGCGCCAATTGGGAGGTCGGTATACACAAATTGAATTTGAGAAAAGTTTTCGGACATTCCTTTCGATCCTGGAATATCGGCACCATACAAATTTATCTGATCAGAGAAATTTCCTTTACGAAATCGATCATACTCAACCTTGAGACGCATTTGAATTAGTGCAATTTGCTTCGTATTCGTTGCACTTGTGTAAAGATGGAACATTCCGCCACTCGGAAGTTCGTGAAATACATGTTTCGTTTCTTCAAGATTGTATGGCATGACCATCGCACTCTTTTCGCGATTCGCACCATCTTCTGCCCGATGTGCCTTATTATCGATATTTTGTTGCAAGAAATATCCAAAAATTGTGCCGACGAGAAGTATTATTAAACCAAAGAATATTAAGAGTTTTTTATTTTCCATGTTGTAGTTTTATATTACAGTGCAAAATGAATAGTACGTACTACGCATCTAGAAATAACTTACATTGTTGTAGTAGTATAACTTATTACCAACTATCTGCGAATTCCCTTTGAACACCGCTTTGGTATTCAGAGAGGCGTTTTTTTGTTGAAGGCGAAACATCAGCAGGGAGGGCATCGAGTGGGAAGAACCGTCGTTCGCTGATTTCGAGGCTCGGTTTCCAAAGTGGAAGCTCGTCCCAATCGCCAGCCACATACACATGGACAGTAATAGTAGTTAAATACCGCTTGCGAGTATAAGTACCTAGCTTGCGTTCAATTCGCTTAATAAACACGTGTGCCTCCTCCTTGGTCTCTCTAATTGCAGTTGATTCGGGGGCTTCGTATGGCTCTATCTTGCCACCGGGGAATTCCCAGTATGGGCGATATGTTGTCTTGATAAGGAGCACTTCATTGCCCCGGAGTACAATTGCTTGTGCTCCGTTAATTTTAATACCAAGCAAAGACTCAGTGCCAACGAGCATTTTGTAAAGACTATTGAGTACCGGGGAATACGTAATCATGAACCTATTCATTATACTACCCTTTGCCATCATGGGCACGATATGCAAGTTTATAACATTTGAATGATTGTATAATCAATGAAATTTATGATTCTTCTTGTGACCGTATGAGGTTTTGGTCTTATTGAGTATTTCTATAGAGTGCTTTATTGCCACAAAACCATAGGCCCAA
>JAYSSO010000013.1:0-14634 GCA_043720495.1 Candidatus Lloydbacteria bacterium
TGACACCATGGTGATTCTTGTCTGGGACAATGCACCGTGTCATCGTCCGAAGATCCATCGGGAGATTCCAGGACTCATTGTGCTGTTTCTTCCGCCGTATTCGCCAGAACTCAATCCTGCGGAGCGATTCTTTGGGGAGTTACGTAAATCAACAGCAAACCACATATTTAAAAGTATTGAGGAGCAGGAGGTCGCCATTGAGGCAAGACTTAATCTGCTTGCGGATGATACTGAGGGGATGAAACAACTATTGGGGTACGGGTGGATACTGGAGCAGTATGGAAGGGTTAATTAGGGATGGTATTAGAATAGTCTCCAAACAAAACGTCCTGCCATGACAGGACGTTTTTGTGACTATTTTTGGTTCTTCATTATGAGTTCTTTGAGCCCCTGATCCATATCTTCGCTGACATCCAGGTGTCTCGGCATGATGCCATCATTCTCAACATCTATACTATCTCCAGGCAGGATATAAATTTCTCCATTTTTTCCCGTATGTACCTTCATGCCTTGTGTTTTAAATTTTTCTGTCAATTCATCCCAGGTTCCCAGAAAATATTCCTGACATTCGGCTCGCTCGGCACTCAGAGTGGCGTTGTATCTTTCGGAGATTCCAGGAAACGCAAACTTCCTCCCCTCAAGACTCTCGAGCTTCTTTTCCTCAGGCGTAATTGGTGGATTTTCATTCATCACATAAGTATACACCTTTCTTATGTCTGCACTAGACACAAACTCCAACGCCGCTCCTTCTGAGCGAGGGAGATAGGCAGTTTCGGAGACTCCACAGGCGCGGAGCTCGGTCTTGTCATAGTGCATTTTTACTTGACAAGTCCGCGCCGAGGATTGATTCGCCCTCCGCAGGAGAGGGCGAATGTGCTCCGAAACTACTTATCTCCCGAGTGGCGCTACTTGCCGATGTTCTTGACCCAGCCAAACGTCCCCGAGAAATTCTCAAGAATAATATCGATAATTGATTTCTCCTTATTTGGCGTAAACAACACAAAGTATTCAGATTTTGACTCATTTCTTGCCTCGTCCCGACATGCAACCCAGAATTGATATACCGTTGATGGCAAGAATTCAACAACAACCTGCACGTGTGCGGTTCGTGGCTCTTTCTCCTCCCCTAGTCCCGACGCCTCAATGGCGGGATTTAATCCTTCGCGATAGAAGAACTGACAGTACGACTGCTCATCGGTCGCCCAAGTGACGATGGTTTGCACCTTTGCATCCGCCGATGGGAAGAGCGTTGATTCGTTTGAAACTTTTGAGATTAAGGGTGGTGCAGTATCTCGAACAGTAGTGAACGAAAGTGGAGCAGATGAAACCTTATCACCCACAACGTTCTCTGCCTTAATGAGTGCGGTATATCGAATACCAAGCGACAGCCCTGCTATTTTTACTTGATGCGAAAGTGAAAAAACTGGGGAACCTGCTGATTTTACCTCTTTCGTTTTTGTGTTTGTGTATTCAACAATACCAGCCGCCGGTATCGAAGTACGCCAAGCAACAGTAGCTGAGTCTGCCTCAACTTTAATTATTCTAAAATTAAGAATTGTTGGGAGTTGCGCCTTGGTGATGAACGTATCGTCACGCGACTCACCAGATAACCCAAAGTCAGCCTCGGACACGACCTGGAAATGATACTGTGTTCCTGGCGAGAGACCGGCTATGCGCACAGAGTGGTCCTTGGTGCGCTCCCCTGCATCTCCGGATTCAGTCGTATACGGATCATCTTGCCCGCTCCGAAAATCCGCATCACGTGCATAGCGGACGACCGAGCCTGCGTCCTGATCTGTTGCCCACGTCACTATGGCATAGTCACTGCCAACCTCCTTCACCCCTGGGCTACCAATAATTCGCGGTGCCTCTATAATTTTTTTTGCAGTCTCTCCCAGTTCGTCTACCACCACCTTGAGTCCTTCGTAAGTTTTGAGCTCACGTATAGCCTGCACCGCCTTCTCAACTACGGCACGTTCGTCAGGCGGGATTTTATCAATATCCTTAATGTTGATCACCCCCTTAGTGGTGAGCCCGTAGTCCCCGGAAAGTGCTTGATTGCCACCGTAGTCGGCCGATCCAATCCGGATGTGGTAAAAAGTTGACGGTTCGAGGTCGTTCAGCAACACACGGTGCACTTTTTTATTCGGGAGAGGGTTGCGTGCTACACCATACTCTTTCGTAAGTCCATAATTTACTTCTGAATCAGCCTCTTCGTCCGTCTCCCATGATATGAGGGCTGACGTAGCGGTGTGGCTAATAATTTTGATATTTGAGAGTTTAGGTGGAATACCATCACCCGACACTTGTGCCAAAAGTGCATTTGGCCCGAAAAGCAGGAGCCCGAGCACACCCCCAAGGAAGAGAGTTATGAAAACGGGTACTGTTGTATTCTTGAAATACGTTGGGTACTTGCCTCGCATACTCTCTATAGTATAACCCATTACCCTGCAATTGCCTCAAATGTGGTGGACCCCGTGTGTGTCGAGGCATTCGTACCGTTCGGAATGGTAATCCCCCAGTAAATATCTCGATAGAAGGGTGCGGTAGAGGTGGGCTTTGAGACACCTATTCCAAATGGCGTTGTTGTGGCCGAATTAGTCAATATGTCACAAAGCGGACAAGCAGTGTAGGTAAATGTTGTAGTTGCAAACTTTTGTTTGTCCGTCGCAATCAGACTTGCTCCGGAAAAGAGCCCTAGCCCATTGCCGTATATGCGGGTATTTAAGATGGAGTTTCCCGTGTTGGTGACCGAGGTCGTCGAATTGGTCGCTCCCGAATCCGTACCGACAGTGAGTGATCCATAACTCAGTGTGGTCGGCACAGTAAGGGCAGTGAGGGTTAACACCTCTTGTGAGGATGAGGCGTTCGCGTGACTCATTGATGAGTCCCACACGTCAATGAGTGCACGCCAGTCTTGTGCAATGTACGTACTGATATCCGTAGGGTCGGCAAAATAGTACATTGGAGCACTGCAAGAAACTGTGCAGGTATTACCAGAGCATGAAAGGAAGTTACATGACGTTGTCCCAATCTGATAACAGTTATTGTTATCAGCAGTACACTGTGTAGTCGAGGAAAGTCCCGATCGGAAGAAGGTCGAGGAGGCATTTAATAAGTCGGCAAACCCGTTGTAGTCGGTGACGGTTGAGGTGGCATAGATGGTCGTAGTTGTACCCTCAGTGAGTGCAATGTTCCTATCGCTATTGTACGAAAAATTAGAGAGGCTCGGGACGTGGAGAATCCGTAATTCGGCTACTTTGGTGTAGTTGTCGAGCGCAGTCCCAGCTTTTGTTGTTCGAAAACAATACGCATCCTGTGTAGCAAATGCAGTCATCTGGAAGTTATACTCCAATTCCGTAAACTCACCGGATGCAAGTGAAACATTCCCTGTTTGATTTGAGGGATCTTCCATAATCTGTCCTTGCACAAAAGTCATGCCAGTGGGAATGCTGAGTAACTGCGTTGAGGATGCGCGGTCGGTAAACTGCGTCGATGTTTTCATACAGGCTGCCGAGGAGCCACAGGAGCCTGTGGTGGTGGTCACGTCAGAATAGTTCCCCGTTGCCACTGATTCACAATTAGGAGACGTACTTTTGTTTGCAACTTGAAGCCGGAAATTCTGATTCGTGAGCGTTGACCCCGTGTTACGCACAGTGAGACGGAGGCGTACATTCTGATTGGTGAGTTGGTTAATGAGCACGGCATTTTCTGCAGCTTTCCAAGTTGCTCCGGAATCTGCTTGCTCGACAAAAAATGCAACGGTAGGTGCTACAGGGATATACTTTCGCGCAGAAGGTATGTCCCATCCACCGCGCTGTCCCCAAAAAGTAAATCCGACGCCTCCCGTGCTATATGTAGCATCACTCACTGATGTTGAGGCAAAAAATGCGCCAGTTGAATCATAGACTGTCACCGCAATCTGATTATTTGTTCGCCAATCGACAGAGAACTCATACCACCCAGTAGTCCACGCTACCGTTGTTGTCGCGAGTTGAGTAGCACCTCCACCATTGTAGTTATAGGCAATATTTTTCGAAATCGCGAGCTTGTCTGTTCCTGGTAATTCCACACAAATTCCATAGTTTTGATGTGCAGTGATTGGTGACTGGATACCAAACATAAAACAAGTTTCGTCATTTGCAGGTGCGCCGGTATTAACGTACTGGAAGTAACGGAAGGTCGTGTCACGACCTACGCCAGCACTCACTTGTCCTATACCACTCGTATTTTGAGCTGCCTCATTCCCTGCGGACGCATCGAGTCCGCGCGTACGTTCATAATTAAAGGATGTTGACTGTTCGAAAAGCGTGGTATCACCTGAATATTCACTTAAACTTGCATCTTCAAAATCATCAAAGAAAATAAAGGTGGATGTTCCCGAGGATCCACTTGTGGCACTTCCATTTCCGTAATACATAAAGATATCTTCGAAGCTGGAGGCTGCTAGATTTGATACCTTTACCCACACGGTCCCCGTAGCGGATGCCGTATACGACTCAAGCCAGTAGGAAATTGAAGTGGTACCGGAGGAATCAGTAAAACGGAGGTCATCAAAATCACTTTGCATATCAGCATCATATGTCACGGCAAATTTATATGGGGTATTCGTTGCAATTGATGAAGTATTGTTAGTAAGTCGTACCCGCTTACGCTTTGTGTAACTTTGATCATACCACTCGGTGCTCAGTGCTCCTTCAGCACCGTCATCATTCCTCCACCTGAAACTTTTTTGATCTGACTGGAGACAACCACTGTCAGTAAAGCGAATGGAACCGCAGGCGGTGTCTCCATCTTCGTCAAACGCCTCACTCGCAATATTCCCATATTCACTCACGAAATTAATGGCATTTGTTGTAGTTCCATTTTTGCGCACATTTGCTCCCGATATGCCTGTGGATGTAGCAAAACGTATAAACGAATACTGCGCTGAGGCGTTCTGGTCAATCGTTGTTGACGCAATTGTCAGTAATTGCCCACCCGAAATTCCGAGCTCAAAATCACCAAAATTTAGTGCAGTTATGGTTGTGGTACCTGTCAGCTTGAGTCCTTCCAGTCCGCTATTTCTGAATTGGTAGTACCCGGCATTGAGATATCCGCCTTGCACCTCCATTCCATAATTTCCCACACCTTGCCTGTCAACTGTTGTAGAGGCTGTGGATATGCCAAGAATTTGGAGCGTTGTTCCTGTCGCGAAATATGCAGTTGAACTGGACGCAAATCGTACATCTACTTGTCGCGATGAACCGCCGAGCGCCACACCGTCAAAGTCCGTGGCATAACTCCAATATTCTGTACCCGTTAAGCGACGATAATTTCCAAAAATGTAGACGTCTCCATCTACCGCGTTGTGATCTTGAGAATACAGGGAGGACGAAGCTGAGATTGAATAGAGGCTGGAGGTCGAATTCCATGCAAAAAGTCTCGTTCCATAATTAAGCGACAACGCTCCATATTCATCCCCACCCAAAGTCTTGGTGTTTATGGAGTATTCTGTGCCACCGAGGAGTGAGAGCACGGAGTTTGACCACGTTGTCGCACCACCACCCACACTGTTCGTAAACTCTCCGCTGACTGCAAGCGTGACCCCTCCGGCCAAGGTGAATGCACCTGCAGAACGTAAAATAAAGTTCCGTGTTGTTGTTGCATTTTCTGCAATTATGAATTGCCCTGTACCACTGACGATAACGTTTGAGAGTGTAGCTCCTCCGGTGCGAATCGTCGCAGCACCTGTTGTTGCTGTGAAACTCACCGTTGAAGTCCCCACACTAATAACTGCTTGGTTGGTAAATGACCCAAATGTTGCAAAAGAATTAACGGGAAGTGTCGTCGTGCCGGAACTTATGACCACATTACTCGTTGTTGTAGCATTCAGGTCAGGAATAGAATAGATTCCCGCAGCAGCAACATGTAGTCCTCCGAGTAAAGAGCCACCAAATCGAATGATGCGCCCCGAGAGTACTGAAGTCATTTTGAGTGTTGAGGAAGCACTTGCACTAAAGGCACCCGACTGGTTATCAAAATCAACTCCCACCGCCAATATTCCATTGGGCAATGTCACCGTTCCTGCGGTCATAGTTACACTACCAGTAGTTGTGGCATTGGTATCAAGGAAGGTCCATCCTCCACTACTTCCGGCAAACAAAAGATTGCTAAAGGAGGATCCGTTCGACCGCACCGTTTTTCCACTCGCTCCTGCAGTAAACTTCACAACACCGCCATTATGCAGAAACGCAGCCCCATTTGCATCATAGTTTCCACCCACGGCCAGTGTCCCTGTCGGGAGTGTGGTTGTACCTGCCGTCATTGTAATATTGTTTGATGTCGTACCTACTCCCGAAATATCAAACGTTCCGTTTATTCCACCAAGTGTGAGATTATAAAACGTGAGTGACGAGGTTGCTGAAATGTATTTCCCAGTGGTGGTGGCGTCAAAGATAAACGTAGAGTTGGCTGGTGCAACTGAGGCACCAGAGGCAGCATAAAAACTTCCACCAATACGATGGGTCTGAGTGCTGGCCGCACTCCACGTTGACGTCGCATAAAGTCTCACGGTGCCATCCACGGGTGACGTAGAAGCATTTGCATAAAGCGTGACATCTCCACCTGGGGCAAATACTTTGCTTGTCCACACAATGAGTCCTACACCGGAAGGTGTGGTGAGTGTATTCGTACCGCCCACAGTCGTAGTAAACGGTAAATCAGAATCATTACCACTATCGTATTGGTCCATCGCTGCTATAGTAAGTGGATTTCCCTGTTCATGGCGCACAATTACGAAGTTGCGGTAGAGGTGCATATTGCTAATATTCGTCGCCGGGTCGAGCGAGATATTTGCAGCACGTGCACCTCCTCCTGTATCAAGATAAAGTGAAAGAGTATCCCCAGGATTAAATGTGATGCTCGAAATTGAAAATGCTCCAGTTCCTGCATCGCACGCGGACTGATAGGAGCCAGCTCCTTGTACGCGCAAACGTACGTTTTGGGTGACGCCGTTACACGTCGGTGCGCCAATTGGCGTACTCCCTTCATCACTATAAACATTTCCCGAAATATTAATTTGTGCTGCACTATCATCCCAAATGAGATATCCGGGGTCACCACCAGGGTCCGAGTCGTATGCTTCACCCGCGCGATTTCCAGTATAGACATTAAAACGCCAAGCAGACGCGGACACCCCAGTCGCTTTTACGTTAAATCCCGAAGTCATGCCTGAACTCGTGGCAAAACGCATGCGCAAAAAGATTTTGAGTGGATTTGCATCAATAACTCCTGCGGTTGCAGTGATCATGCTCCCCCCATCCTCGGAAAGCTCGAAATCGCCACTCGACATGGTGTTTATCACTGGAGTGCCTGACAAATTCACTCCGTTGCGATCGACACGACGGAATGAGTAATATCCCATCGTAGTAGAACCGCCCGTGATATTAAACGTATAAGCTCCCGTACTGAGCACATCAATTGTGGTTGATGAAGTTGATAACCCGACTACTTCAAGAGCACCTGTACCACTAATGTTCACTGCACTACTTGAGGCAATGAGGACCGATACGCCACGAGGCGATCCACCCAGTGCGCGTCCGTCAAAGTCGGTCGCATAGCTCCAGTAATCCACCCCAGCCGTCTGGTGGTAATCACCCCAAATCTGGAGGAGACCGTTTGTCGCATTGTGATTTTGTGAGTAAAGACTTCCACTTGCAGAAACGAGTGTGGTTGTGGCAACGGAATTCCACATACGCACATCAGTATTTGCACCCACTTGAAGCGTATTGTAAAAATCAGCTCCAGTTGTTGTCGCGTTGATTGTGTATGATGTACCGGAATTCAGGTAAAGTCGTCCTCCGGTCCACGTTGTACTTACACCCCCCACTCCATTGGTAAACGTCCCACCCACCTCAAGTGCGGTACCCGAAGCAATTGCAAATGACGAGAGTGCAGTGAGTGATAAGTTGTTAGAAGTAGTAGCATTTCCTATAAATGACCACCCTCCACTTCCACTATTAAATATCGCATTGTACAGCGTCGAGGTAGCCATGGTGATGGTCATCCCAGTGGAAGTAGCAACAAAATTTATCGTCCCACTTGAATGAGTGAATATTCCTTTATTCTGAAAGTGACGATACACATCAAAGGTTGCGCTATTTGAAGCTACGAATGTCGCGCTCGCGTTTATAATAACTTCGCCAAGGAGTGTCATCGATGGGTCGTTCGTATTCGAGGTCGTCGTTCCCAAATTCACCCCATCTCCCACAAGAAATGTTGACTGCACGGTGAGCGCGCCAGTAGCCATGGTGTATGTTGGCCCTCCCGCTCCTGCTGGAGCCAGATACAGTCGGTGATACGTGCCGGTGGTGATATTTGTTGCACTTAGTGCACTGTAACGCACCGTTGAAGATTGAGGTGTGAAGGTTCCTGTGACCACAAACGGGGTATTACCGCCAGACAGATTCCAAACCGATGGCTGTCCTGCAAGCAGTGTGTGGAGAGCGGAGATGGTGAGTACGCCAGCTACGGTTATTGTTGATGATGCGGTCTTGGTAGTCGTCCCTCCGCTACCTGAGAAGGTGAGATGCTGAAAACTCCAATCACTCGTACCACCAAAAGTACCTCCGTTTAGAAGTGTGAAGGTGCCCCCGGTCATCGCAAACACCCCATTTCCAGCGACGCTCGTACCGGACACGTTCACCGAAGATCCTCCCGATACGGTGCCTGCAGTCATGGTCACCGTGTTCAGTATATTCATCGTTTGATCGATAGACCAATTTCCCCCAGCGCCACTGAATACTGTATTCCAAAATGTCACTGGCGCAATTCCTGTTATCACCTTCCCTGACGTCGTCGCGGTAAAGGTAAATGTGGTTGATGCGGAAGTAAATGTACCCCCAGCATCCACCACAAAGCGCCCGCCCACGGAGTGTGCTTCTACTCCTTGGCCAGTAAAGATCGCACTATTGTCGACATGAAACGATCCATCCCAGGTGTTTCCCGACCCACCGGAATTAAGTGTGATATTTCCACCGGGCACAAATGTTTTTCCAGTCCACACCCAAAATTCGGTTTCAGCATTTACCGAAAGCGCGCTACTCGGAGTTGCTGTCGCAACAAATGAAATGTCGGGGTCGTCGAGTCCGTCATATGCATTCATATCAGCAATGCTCACCCCAGTCACATCCTCATGCCGAACAATAACCCGGTTTTGATAGAGATTTATTCCCGTCAAGTCGCCTGCCACTGATTTTGTTATGAGTGTCGCCTTTGCACCTCCACCCGTATTAAGATAGACCGTCATGACCGTTTCACCGGAAAAAGTCACTCCAGAAATTGTATAAGTACCGGTGGCTACTCCACTCCCTTGACACGGTGCACTAAACGTTCCTCCCCCACTTACCTTCACTGTAACGACAGAGGTTACTCCATCACATGTTGGTGCGGTCATTCGCGTTGCCCCCGCATCACTAAATACAGTTCCAGAAATACTAATGACGAAATTACTATCATCCCAACGAATGTTCCCAGGGTTTCCGAGCGGATCCACATCATTCGCCTCTCCCGCCAAGTTCCCACCATGATACTTAAATCGGACAAAAGCATTTGCACTTGCGACATCGGTTTCAGTGACATTGAATCCTGAGGCGGCGGCGCCAAGCGCGAAGCGTACATTAAATATTTGTAGCCCATTGTTATGATTTATCGTGGTCGAGGAAATTGTCATCAGCGTTCCACCATTTGTATCAAGTTCAAAATTACCAAAGTTCATCGATGTAATCGTGGTGGATCCTGTCAAATTAAGTCCTGTGGCGTTTAGGTGGTTGAACCGATAATACTGCGCATTAAGTGTGGAACTAGCAACGACAATGCCGTATGACCCACTTGAAATACGACTAACAGTCGTCGTCGCCGTCGAAGTTCCTATAATCTCTAGTGGAACATTGGTGAAGTTTGCAGTGGCCGATGCGTCAAAGCGCACCGATGCCGCACGATGTGATGATGTCGCAAGCACCACGCCGTCAAAATCTGTTTGAGCACTCCAGTATTCTGTTCCCGTTGTTCGTGCATATGCACCAAATATATTGAGCGCACCGTCTACACCCGCGTGATCTTGAGAATAGAGGTACGCCGTCGCATGTACATTATAGACGGAGGCTGATGAATTCCACGATCGAATTTTTGTATTTGCACCAATCACCAGTGTCGCGTATGCATCCCCACCTAAGGTTTTTGTGTTTGAGGAATACTCTGTTCCCGACGTGAGCTTCAATGTTGAGCCCGTCCACGTGGTCGACGCCCCGCCGGTCTGATTGGTAAATACTCCCACAACCGACAAGTCAGTTCCGCTCGACTGGCTAAAGTTGCCCGAAAGAATGGAAAACGCAGTTGCCGTTGCATTTGAAGTTATACTTACCGTTGCAGAAGGTGACGCCACAATGTCCACGTTATAGAAACTTATGCGTGATGGAGAAACGGTTTTCGTTCCTGATGTCGGATTAAAACGTATCAAATTAGTGAGCGCATCAAATGCACCGGTGCCCGTCGCCATGAAGTTTCCACCAACAACAAAGTTGAGGGAAGAAAGAGTTGTAGTTCCTGCTTCAAATAACACATCAGCAGTCGCCGTTGCATTGGTGTCCGGAATTGTAAATGTACCTGTTCCTGAGACATGCAAATTTGCGAGAGATGAACCCCCAAATCGAATAGTGCGCGACGTGAGCAATGAAGTCATTTTGAGTGTCCCACTATTTGCAGTAAATGATCCACTCAAATTATCAAAAGAATTCCCAACAGCGAGAATGCCTGAATTGAGTGTCGGTGTACCTGCGGATATTGTTAGTGAACCAGTCGTCGTAGCATTGGTATCAGCAAACGTCCACGCACCGCCTGAACCCGCAAATATCATGTTATTCCAACTAGCGCCATTTCCGCGAACGGTCTTCCCACCTGCAGTAGAAGTGAAACGCACCTCTCCGGAATTATGGGCAAATACACCACCCGTATTGTTGAATGATCCACCTACTGCCAATGTTCCGGACGGGAGTGTTGTAGTACCTAATCCTGTTATAAGAAAATCATTCGTCGTCGTTGCGTTCGCTGTTGTCCACGACCACGTTCCACCCACTCCACTAAATGTTGTGTTATAAAAATTCGCAGTACCCTGATTAATTATTTTTCCCGTGGTAGTCGCGACGAATTCTACGGTACCCGTAACTGGGGTAAATGTACCCAGATTATTGAAGTTACCTACTGTGTACAACGTGTTCCCTCCTCCCAGAGAGAGTGTGTCGTCGGCCCCGACGGTGACATTTGATGCGCGCACTCCCGTGGCAAGCGTAACCGTTTTTGTAGTACCATCCACGAGAATATTTCCCAAGTCTTGCTTTGATGCTGTATTGTCTGTCCACGTCCTTGCTACGGAACCGGAAAAGGTCGTTGTCGCAGTACCTTTTTGGAAAGTACCTGACGCTCCGATGGTGAGGTCTCCCTGAAGTGTGAGCGCATATGCACCTGGAGACGTGGTTCCGAAACTTATTGCTGTTGTCCCCGTAGTGGTGAGTGGTGAGAGGAAGTTCCAAGTTGCAACCCCACCAGATTCACCAAATGTCACCCCATAAAACGTAGCCGAAATAGCTCCGGTCGAGTCGATTGTCCGCGTGGTGCTCGTGGCATTAAATACTACTGTTGAAGTGTTGGGAATAAATGTACCCAGATTTTTCCAAGAACCACCCACTTTAATCGTATTTGTATCACCATAAACGGTACCCAAAGTACGCAGGTCCCACGTATTTATCGTCTCGGATGATGTTGTGGAAAAACGAAGTGTATTTGAATATGCATAAATACTTGAGTCGAGACACACTCCGACAACGCAATTGTTGTAATCATTTCCCGCATCAACATCAAAGAAAATATCCTCATCAGCTGAAATGGAATTATCATAGAGACCTATATTTGCTAAGGTGAGTATTTGCCCGGTCGTTGAAGCTGAACCAGTAGTGAGCCAGTGCTTACCAAGAAACAGTCCTCCGGCATCTCCGGGACCCGTGTATTTGGCAATGGCCACTGCCTCATCCGCATCGGCAGCACCATCAACAAATATAGTGATGACATTTCCAGGAAATACAGTCACATTGTCGATGTACCAATTTCCACTCCCATCGATGAGCCCAGTTTTCCCTGTTTGCAATGCCCCCCCGACTGCCACCGCCACCGCACCTGATGTGGTAACTGTTGTGAGGTCATTGTTTCGGGCAATACCAGAAATGCGCACTCCAGCTGCCCACTCGACGGTCCAATCATTCAGCGTCGGGCAATTTCCAAGTACACAAGCAAAGTTCCCCTTCAGCCGAATGACGTTGTACGTTGTTGTGTTGAGACTGGTTATCGAAATGGGAGACGTGGATGTGCCTGCCGAATTTCCAGCCAAATCGGCATCGGGGATGAGTGCCCAAACACCAGCAGGATTTTGGTACTGCACTTGCACCTTGAAGGTACTTACTCCTGGGACAGTGACATTCCACAGCACTTGTTTCCATGCAGGTGAAACCCCATCATCAAAATCAATCGCAGAAGAAATCAGTGTGCCTTGTGTCGTTAAATTTTTCGGGGCCATATAAAATGGCTCTCCGTAAGGACTAACGGTCACCGATGCAGCATCTTCAATAGTCTGCATTTTTGATTGTGGCCACGCCTGTGTACCAAAGTGTTCTCCAAATAGATAGTCATTTCCTATGTGGTCAAAAAATAATCCCAAAATCGTTCCACTCGCATTCGTTCGTGCGAGTTGATTGGTGAACGTGTTTGGTAAATTTGGTGATCCAATGGAAACCTCAGCAATCCAGTTGTTGATATCAAAATATTGATAACCAACATTCGTCGTCGTACTATACACTGCGGTAATATAATTACTCCGTCCGCTCGTTGTTTCATATGCGCAGTCTATCGGACGTCCAGTCTTGCCAATTGCCGCTATATCGAGCTCCACAGTGGGTGTTACCCACGCAGTGCCATTCCATCGTATCACTCCAACGTCATTGTCGTGGTCAACATAACACAGTGCCAGGTTGTCATTTGTCGGGCTTCTACGCAAATTTCCCCACTCAAAGTCATCCCCGAGGACAGTCGTAGATGCGGTGTCCCAGGTCGTCCCATTCCAAAAGTTTGAAATAAAACTCGAACTCACTCCATTTGAAACAGCAATAATTCCCTGATTTCCTGATCGTTCATACTCAACTGCCATACCCTCATTAGCAATTTCAATCATTGACCCTGCGATCGTAGAATTTCCCCAGGTAGAGGTGGTTGCATTCCACACTTGTGCTTCATATGAACTTCCTGTATTGCGAAACAGTCCAATTATTTCATTGGTCACAGGATTTGATGCCAGCCGTACCCACTCGCAGTTGGAAGTAAATGCGAGATTAATTGTTCCGGTCGCTGCCCACGCTCCACCATCCCAGATACGGTAATCCGGATCAGGATTACTGTTGCAAGATACCGCAAGAGCGCGCCCAGAAACAGTTTCATAGGCAACATCAAAACTACGACGTGCGAGTGATGGAGCATTGGTACCTGTCTCGGCAACATTTCCCCACGCTCCGCTATCATACACTTGGAAATTTATATCTCGGTCTGTGCCAAGTGTTCCCATGATATATTGTCCGATGAGTGGTGATGCCTTGAGTACCAACCATTGAATTGTCGCGCCCACGGTGGACGCGGAAAGTTCCGAGCCAAGTGTCACTCCGTCAAATATCCTATAGCGTGGTGTTTGTATTACCCCCTCACCGTAAGCGAGCATTATTTCGTTGGTTGTCGTTGCAACCGTTGTGGATCCAGTCCCCGTAGTCCGGACTGAGGTCAGTGTCCCTGTATCAAACTGACCATCGGCTGTTTGATACCAGGTCGAGAGGACAACAGTCGTATCGATGTAGATTGAGCGGGGAGCTGACCAAAAAGAATACGTGTTTGCTCCACCCGGGTCTCGCCCACGTACGCGCCAATAATACGTTGTCGAAGACGCCATAATATCTGCAGGTTGCACAGTAAAGCGCACGCGATCGCCCGAACCAAATGGGTCCGTGTCTGTGGCCCATGAGAGATCTAAAAATCCGCTATGCAAATTTGACTCGCGGGTAGTCGAAGACGTAAACGTAGTGGTGGTCGACCAGGAAATCTGATAGGTTATCGAATCATTTTGCGGGTCCGTGGTGCTCCACTCAAATGCTGGAGTGCGCGTTGCAACTTTTTGATTATCAAATGGAGCAGTGAGCGTGGGGGTGGTCACATTGTAGCCCCATGCAATTGTCCAGTCATTTACTGATGGTGATGCTCCGGCGTTTGTGAGATTGGCGCGAATGCGGAGAGTGGGATATGTCGTCGGATCAATACTTAAGAGAGAGACCCCTGTCGTGTCGAAACCAGCGCCATTTCCCGAGAGCACCGAGTCGGGAATGGTCGCCCAGGAACTCGTCGATGTGTAATATTCTATTTGATACTTTACGTCACTACTCGTCTCGTCGTCAGTAAAAGAAAGTGTCCCCCACGCAGTCCCCAGTGTTGCCAGTGAAAAATTGATTGCGGGGCTATACGCCGTACCCGTGGACGAGCCCACAAGAAGCGTCATCGTATCAGCCGTCGTCG
>JAYSSO010000014.1:0-2140 GCA_043720495.1 Candidatus Lloydbacteria bacterium
GTAGTCCTCTGCGGGCCAAAATTTTACTCGTGGGATAATGACGAGCGGGAGTAGCTCCTCAAAAACCTTTGTTTTGTCGATAGCGTCAATCACGCGACGCGCGTCGGATTTTTCAGTGTCGGTGTCGTAATATATCGCGGGAGCATACTGCATTCCTCGATCATTAAATGAACCTGACGGATCGGTAGGGTCTCCGTGCTTAATTATGTGCTCTACGAGGTTGGCGAAGCTGACTTTTCCTGGATTATAGGTGACGAGGACGACCTCTCTGTGCCCACCTGCAGTGGCATTTTCATAGGTGGGATTTTCCGTCGTGCCACCGGCGTAACCCGACACAACATTGGTCACTCCATGCACTTTTGCAAGGTCATGTTCCACACACCAAAAACATCCATTTGCGAGAAGTGCAGTTTTTTGAGAAATTGGAACAACTTTCGATTTTGTGACTGGTGCGGAAACCATTGGCGGTGTTTCGGTTTCTTTCATTGTGGAAGAGTCCACAATTGGCAGCATTGCGACCTCAGGTTCGGGACTTCTCACCTGCGCTGCCTTAACTTCGAGGCCAGTCACGTCTTGAAGTATGTGTTTTGCACGTGCCTCACTCACCTCCTTGCGCTCATTTACATAGACCAAAGTGAGCAGAAGTATTACGACCATACCGAATCCAAGAATATTGCGTTTGTTCATGGTTATATTTTGCTTGATAATTTGATTATGCTCAAGCCTTCTTGCTGAGCACAAGCTGCAACAATGCGCCTTGAATTTTCGTTTCCATAATATCGTAGCCGCCCTCACCGATTTGATCGTGAATAATGTCGCCATGTACATCGATCAAATATTTGCGTGGCCAGTAACGATTACCGAAAGCGTTCCACGTCTGAAATTCATTATCCATGACTACGGGGTAGGTCACGCCAAACTTGAGCGTGGCATCGACTACGTTTTGCTTCACTTTCTCAAAACTAAACTCCGGCGTATGTATACCAATAACGACCAATCCCTGGTCTCTGTAACGCTCATGCCACAAAATCGTGTACGGTAGCGAATGCTGGCAATTAATGCAGCTGTATGTCCAAAATTCTACAAGCACCACTGACTCTCCTTTATGCTCACCAATGGTGATGGGAGTGTCGTTCGTATTTATGTATCCTGATGCTCCTGCTATTTCCGGAGCTTTAGAAAATGCACGCTTCATCACCGGTTTTTGAATTGGAGATTCTGGAAGTGGTGCTCGTGGTGGCTCGGGTAGAGTGGAGTCTTTTGGTGGTGCTTCCGACGGTGCGGGTGCATTTGTTGGCTCACTCATAAACTTCTTGAGCAGTACAATCTCGATTCGCGTCACATCGAACAGTTCTGCGTCAACGAGCGTGCGCTCGAGTTTTTTATCGTATCCAAATATCACGGCGACACCGACGATAACAAATATGGCCCCGAGAATTTTCTTGAACATTCCACTGGGGTTTGCGGCTACTCCAAACATGCGCAGAATACGTTCGCCGGTGAGTATAATGAGTAGTAGTGCAAACGATAGGCCCAGTGCATATGCAGTAATATACGTAAAGCCGAGTGCAAAACTCACCGGAAGTACGGTTGCGAGCACGACGAAATAGGTGGGGCTACACGTTGCAAATACCGGACCAAGTGACATGCCCACAACAATGTCGCCAACAATATTTTTCTTGCCCATACCCTCTCCAAGAAGTGCACTTGATTTCTGGTTGACGGCACCAAGTCCCGGAATGCGTGCCCAAAGCCCTGGAAACAGGAGGGTGACTCCAAAAAACGCAACGATTCCACCAGAAAGATATTTCCAGAACTGTTCAGGAACATAGATGAACGCGGTGCTCACCTTCAGTGCAAAAGTAAACAAAACAAGCGAACAGGCGAGCGCAGCAACAACGCGAAGTGCGCGCATATACGTGTGTCCACCTTCTCCCCTGAGTGCTCCACCCAGGATAACCGGGAGTAGCGGGAGTATGCACGGCGCAAGCACCGTGATAAAACCCGCAAGAAAAGAGAGGAGGAGGAGGGTCATGAAATTTAATTAGACTTGCTCCCCAATAAGAAAAATGAGAAAATAAGTGAATGAACATCACCAAACTTGCCCATGATCCCCGCGCTATTAAAGCGCTCACGGGTT
>JAYSSO010000015.1:0-5172 GCA_043720495.1 Candidatus Lloydbacteria bacterium
AAGCACCAATATGTGCAATATCAATTTAGGCACCTGCAAATATCCATAAGCAAATGCGAGCACATGAAAAAAACTTGCAGTCATGCCGAGCGAAATCGCAAATTCCAAAGTTTGCAGTTCATTTGGCACTGCCGGGGGAGATAGAAATCCCAAAAGAATGCGAATGATCACGGCAACTAAAAAAACTTTTAGGAGTGACGGCGGAGGAGCTGGAGGGGCGCTCATATATCTTCCTCTAAAAGAATAATCTCTGTACCATCTTGGTTGACGACCTCAGCTTTGTCAATCGAAAGCAAAAACCGGCATCTGCCGGTTTTTTAAAATACGCTATGCTTTTGTGTCTTTCTTGTGCTTGCGAGCGTGCTTTTCACCTTCATCACTCCCTTCAGCCTTTTGGCCTGAATGGCTCTCTACAACCTTATGATGGAGTACGGGAACAACGTCGGGATTGGCAGGTGGTGCGATGTACGTCTCCTCTCCTATTTTGACTTTGGGACTGATGCCGTGAAGAATCAGGAGTTTTTCATATTGCTCACGCTCCATGGTCTCCACGCGTATGAGCTCAAGTGCAATTGCATCGAGCACGTGTTTGTATTTCACTAAGAGTTCCTTGGCCCGAACGAGTGAGTCATTCATTATTTTTTCTACCTCGATGTCAATCCGTCGAGCAACGTCTTGAGAATAATCCCGGTCCACGAATCCACCGCGTCCAAGGAGGATACTCCCCGATGCCTCAAATGCAATGGGGCCCATCGTTGCAGACATTCCATATTTAGATACCATGTCTCGCGCAAGACCAGTGGCAACCTGTAGATCGTTTGATGGGCCCGTTGTGAGGTCATCAAACATCATCAGCTCAGCAACGTAACCTCCGAGCGACACAACAATGTCGTCGAGAAATTCTTTGCGCGTATGAAAGCGTCGTTCTTCGATGGGGAGCTTGAGCGTATACCCCGCTGCGTGCCCTCGCGAGATGATGGAAATTTTGTGTACAGGATCTGCATATGCAAGGAGTGAGGCCAACAGCGCGTGTCCGCCCTCATGATATGCAGTTATTTTTTTCTCCTCAATATTCAACATATGGCTTTTGCGCTCAGGGCCGATCATCACCTTCTCTATTGAACGAATAAGGTCGTATTGTGTGACTTTCTTGCGATTTTCCCTTGCAGCGAGAATTGCACCTTCATTCATGAGTGAATACAAGTCAGCGCCAGAAAATCCAGGGGTGCGCTCCGCAACAACTCGCAAGTTCACATCTTCACCAAGCGGTTTCTTGCGTGCATGGATAGTGAGAATTTGTTCACGATCGTTTAAATCAGGAAGATCAAGGATTACACGCCGATCAAAGCGACCTGGGCGAAGCAGTGCTGGATCAAGCACATCGGGCCGGTTGGTGGCTGCCATCACAATCACTTTTTCGGTAGGCTCAAAACCATCCATCTCAACGAGAATCTGGTTGAGCGTCTGCTCACGTTCATCGTTCCCTCCACCCACCCCAGAGCCACGAGCGCGTCCCACAGCATCAATTTCGTCGATAAAAATGATTGCGGGTGACTCTTTTTTAACCATGCGGAAGAGGTCGCGGACACGTGATGCGCCGACTCCCACAAACATTTCAACAAATTCTGAGCCAGAAAGGTGGAAAAAAGGAACCCCAGCCTCACCGGCAACTGCGCGTGCGAGCAACGTCTTGCCTGTTCCAGGGCCTCCCATCAACATCACCCCCTTGGGAATTTGTGCCCCTATGTCCAGAAATTTTTTGGGTTGCTTCAAAAACTCTACAATCTCCTGGAGTTCTTCTTTTGCTTCTTTTACACCAGCAATATCTTTGAAGGTTATACGCTGTGCAGTGTCGTCCGGATAAATCACCCGCGCCTTCGACTGACCAAACGAAAATGCCTGCATACCTCCGGACTGCTTGACTTGGCGAGTCAGAAACCAAATAAGCACTGCAAGAAATATCAGGGGAAACAAAAATGGTGCAAGGTTGTAAAACCAGTACCCAAATCCGCTGGGCTCCTTGATTTGAATCTTTACCGCCGAAAGCTCTTCGGGTGATACGCCATAATTCTTCATTGACTCTGTGAACGAAGTATCAACTTCACGCTTTGCGTCTTTCTTCACCTCTCCCTCAAGATAGGTTGTATGCAAATCAGCGCCATCTATTTCAATTGCAGCGACGCGCGATGCGCGCACATCGACGGCAAGCTGTGAAAGTGAAATAATCTCAGTTTTTGCTTTCTTGTCTGCGAAATACGAGTATGCAGAAACAATAAGCAAAAATACCAAGAGAATGCTCACCATATTCGAAAAAAATGACGGGGAAGACTGTCCCCCCTCCTTCGGTTTTTTCCCCCCTTCTCCCCCTCCCGACATCCCCTTTAATTGATTGAAGTCCATATTGGAATCAGTATACCAGAGAGTGCGCGAGACGAAAAATCCGACAAATTGGTGTTTGCTGATAGAATGAGTGAATGACTACAGCGACGCAGGAGGCCGATAAGCTCCTAGAAGATGTGATGAAGGAAGATGAAGAGAAAAAGAATGCTACGCCGTACACAACTGCTGAGGCGTGGCATGCTGTTTGGCGTCACATCGCGCCACACTCACCTACGGTAATCGGACTTGTCATTCTGGGAATCTTTTCAGCGATATTGAATGGTTCTGTGCCATTTGTCACAGGGAAATTCTTTGACGCACTCATCGCTCTTTCGAACAACGAGGCACCCCCCTCGGGAGCGCTCCCCGTCTGGATGATTTTTCTCACGCTGTGGGTCTTCCTTCAGTTAGCCACAAACCTCACCGACTGGATCATGCGCAATCGCCAGGAAGTGACATGGCTCAATCTGCGCATGCAACTTGAATCCAATAGTTTTGCTTATCTACTCTATTTGCCTATCAGTTTCCACAAAAGTACTCATATGGGAGGAACGATTAATACGATTTCAAATGGCGGGTGGAGAATTAGCGCCGGTGTACGAAATATCACCACGATTGCACCACAACTCCTCTCCATGGTGATTGGTATCACGCTTGCCACAAGCATCAACCCCACACTCGCGGGGATACTCCTTGGTGGTGTACTCCTCTATGCCACCATCCTCTACGTCATGCTGCGTCACATAGCGGCCAAGGATGACCGTGCACATCGCACCTGGAGCAAAGCATGGGAATACTCTGCGGCAGCCGTTGAAAATGCCGAAATGGTTAAACAGGCGAGCGCAGAGAAGCATGAAGAAGAAAAGATCAAACATCTTACACAAAAACGCGCTTACGAAACATGGATGAAGCTAGAACGACACTGGGGAAACGTCTCCTTTTTTCAGCATCTAGTTGTGTTTGCTACGCAACTATCAGTCTTTGTCTTTTCCATACACCTCATTCGCGAACACACTATCACCATCGGTGAGCTCATTGCAGTCAATGGCTACGCACTTATGTTTTTTGGTCCACTCGTACAGCTTGGATACAGTTGGCAAACAATCCAAAACGGGGTTACCTCCGCAATTCACCTCGCAAAACTCCTCGATACCCCTCCAGAAATTTATGCACCCGATGGATCGGATGCGAAAGCGCCCATGAGCGGGGCCATTCGTTTTACTTCCGTGGATTTTCGATATGAACCCGATCAGCCACCGGTGTTTTCTGAACTTTCAGTTGAGATACAAAGTGGGAGCGTTGTAGCCCTTGTCGGTGAGTCTGGAGGAGGAAAATCAACGATGATCGGACTCGTCTCCGCGTATTACTTCCCAACCAAAGGAAGTGTCACCATCGACGGTGTCGATACGCATGCATATGATCTCCATGCACTTCGTTCACGCATCGCTATTGTTCCACAAGAAGTAACTCTCTGGAATGACACAATAAAAAATAATATCCGTTATGGTTCATTTAGTGCAACAGACGAAGAAGTGGAGCGCGTTGCCAAAGAAGCACATTGTGCAGATTTTATTTCAACATTTCCAAGGGGATATGACACCATAGTCGGCGAGCGTGGCGTTAAACTTTCGGTAGGACAAAAACAGCGTATCGCCATTGCGCGCGCAATGCTTCGCGACCCCGCAATTCTTATTCTTGATGAACCAACATCTGCGCTTGATGCGGAGACCGAGCACCACATCACGGAGGCACTTACACGCCTCATGAAAGGACGCACCACACTCATCATCGCCCACCGCCTCTCGACTGTTCGTCGTGCTGACAATATCCTCGTCTTTGAAAAAGGTCACATCGCAGAATCAGGAACACACGATGCACTGCTCAAAAAAGAAGATGGCATCTATCGCAAACTCCACGACCACCAAATCGGCCTCTACGGATAGTTTTGGAAGCTAAGCTTCCAAAACTGGCTTGGTTGCAAAATAAAAACCAGTTTGGCTTGTACTGACAAGGTGCCCACCAAAAAAAAAGTCACAAATAAGATCAATTATGCTAGCATTTGCTCATGTCCAATTTGATTGAACACAAGCGTGCACATTTCGACTATGAAATTCTCGAGCACTTTGAGGCTGGTATTCAGCTTTTTGGCACCGAAGTAAAGTCCCTCCGCGACCACCATGGGAAGATAGAAGGTGCCCATATCACTATTCGTGGCGGTGAAGCATTCCTCATAAATAGTGAGATTCCACCGTACCAACCGGGTAATACCCCAGGGTACGAACCGTCACGTAACCGCAGGCTTCTCCTCACCAAAAAAGAGTTGGGTGAACTCGCGCGTGCGGAAGAAAAAGCAGGATTGACAATAGTGCCTCTCTCGATGTATAATAAGGGTCGGGTCATCAAGCTACGACTGGGTATAGCCCGCGGAAAAAAGAAAGGAGACAAGCGCGAATCCATCAAGAAACGTGAAGCCCTCCGTGATATTGCGAGAGAAGTGAAGCATCACGTCGAAAAAATCAGTAAACATTTACGATAAACTGGCTGTCTCACATCAAAGGAAATCGAGCGTGCTAAAATAATTTATTCGGATGCAGTACGAGGCAAAGCATAAAAATGCAAGCAAGCCGTACTCTGAGTACGGTGCAGCGCATTTTTTATGCTTTAACAAAGTAATGCGCCGAAGAAAGTATTTTAGATGGGGATGAAATGTTTCGACAGGGGTCAGTTGTTGTGTAGTGTGCGTGCCGAGCATGTTCGTAGTCTCGTAAATCACGCGAACAACTTGAAAGTGCC
>JAYSSO010000016.1:0-14424 GCA_043720495.1 Candidatus Lloydbacteria bacterium
GATGAAGAGCTCGATCGTCTCGGACTCTATTGGCTTGTCGGCATGCATGAGCCAGTTCTCGATTCTGACCGGCACCCGCACCTCCTCGGTGTGTACCGCTACGACGGTGGTCGCAGGGTGAGTGCGTGCGGCGCCCGCGGCGGCAACGCGTGGGGTCGTCGGGATGGCTTCGCGTTTCTGGCTCCGCAAGTCTAGGCACTGTGTTCTTGACGCTTTGGCACGGTGCACTTGTGCCTTTGCCCTTCTCCTCCGCGTTTCGCGGAGGAGATTTTTTTTTCGTGCTATTATTGCTTGTGGTAGTAGGCGAGTATGAGAGAGATTATCAGTTTTGGAATTTCTTTCTGCCGAATCCAGTATCCGTATGTTGTGCGCACTTGCGATCATGGTTTCAGGTGGAGGACATACGTAGACTCTTCAAAAATGAAGATACTTGGTGCGTCATTCTGTGCGATTGTGATCGTGCATGAGATACAGCCCAGAGAGGACTCGATGGGCAGTGGTACTGATGGAATGACGTACATTTCTGACCGGAACCCGCACCTCTTCGGTGTGAACCGCAACGACGATGGTCGCAGGGTGAATGCGTACAACGACCACGGCGACAACGCGTGGAATCGTGAGAATGGCTTCGCGTTTCTGGCTCCGCAACTCTTTTCATTTCTCCTCGACTATGATGTCGGGGAGTTTTGTTTTGCAATTTGCCCACCCCATCCACCAAGCATTTTTCCCGCATCACTGAGCGGTGTAGAAAGCGCAATATATTTTTTTGTTTCAAGTGCGTGTATTTCCCATGCGATATAGAGGAAGAACTTGAGTGCGTCTAGCGAAATGGTGGCTTTCTTTACGAATGGCAATTTTTCCTGCTTTTGCAAAAAGCTTGCAATAAGAATATTCTCGATGACCTGAAGAAAATATTTGTCTATTGTTTCGACGAATGTGTATCGGGCTGATTTGGGAATTGTGGGAATAGTCTGATGCCACAAAATGTACGTACTCTTCACGCGCTCAAGCACTGGCAAGATTGTGAGGGGGGTAACCTTTGGTGTATGTATCGAAAACAATTCACTCATGCGTACGATAGTATCATTTCTGTAGAAAATTTGCTCGAAGCATGGAAAGAGTTTATTCGCGGAAAGAGGAACAAGGCGGACGTACAATTATTTCAGCACCACCTCATCGATAATATTTTCGCACTTCACGCAGACCTTAAAAACAAAACATACACGCATGGTGGCTACCACGCCTTCAATATTTCCGACCCCAAACCCCGCAACATCCACAAAGCCACGGTGCGCGACAGACTTTTGCACCACGCTATCCATAGAGTGCTCTACACATTCTTCGACCACACGTTCATCGCTGACTCGTATTCCTGTCGTGTGAGGAAGGGTACACATAAGGCACTCGTGCGTTTCCAGTCTTTTGCGCAGAAAGTGAGCCACAACAACACACGCACCTGCTGGGTATTGAAATGTGATATTAAAAAGTTCTTTGCCTCGATTGACCATGCAGTGCTCCTCACCATTCTCACACGACACATTTCCGACCCCGACACGATGTGGCTTCTCGAGCGAGTGATACAGAGCTTTGGAAGTACCGCACCAAGGAAAGGTCTCCCACTCGGAAATCTCACGTCGCAACTCTTGGTGAATATCTATATGAACACCTTTGACCAATTCGTAAAGCATGAACTCCGCCACGCAAACTATATACGCTATGCCGATGACTTTATATTTATGAGTCACGACAAAGATGTATTACACAATCTTTTACCCAAAGTGGAACACTTTCTCTGTACGCGTCTGCATCTCGCATTACACCCCGATAAGGTACACCTCAAGACACTTGCCTCTGGTGTGGACTTTCTGGGCTGGGTGCATTTTCCTGACCACAGTGTATTGCGGACTGCGACGAAGAGGAGGATGTTCAAAAATATGAAAGAGAAGGAGGGCGAACAAGAAACCGTACAAGCGTATGTGGGGATGCTACGCTTTGGGAATGCGAAGAAGTTGAAGGAAGGATTGCACGCCACTTCACGCTTCATGGCTATTCTGCTAGTCTAACGAGTACTTATGTTGTTCGCAAATATCCACACAGATTTAGACGTCGAAAAGCTCAAAAAACGCATTGTGAAAGATGTAGCTCTTTCGGCGCGCTTACGTGAAATTCGTACGAACAGTGGCTACACCAAAACGGGAGCGTTGCGCAGTGGAATGAGTGAAAAAGATGGGAGCCTGCAGATGCCCACAAAATCAGAAATGCTTGGACTGTATCGTGCGCTTGTCGCGGAGGGACTTGAAGCGGTGAACCCTGATGCGGAAATGGCACTACGCAAGATTAAAACGAAATCAAATTCCGGAGTGGCTGTGGTGTCACTCCTTACGAAGCCATTTGCTTGCCCAGGAAGGTGCACCTATTGTCCGACCGATGTTTCGATGCCCAAAAGTTATTTAGCAAAAGAGCCCGCAGCCGCACGAGCGCTTGCTCACGACTTTGACCCTTATCTTCAAGTGACATCGCGACTTCGGGCACTGGAGATGAACGGTCACCCCATCGACAAGATTGAGATGATCGTTATTGGCGGCACATGGAGTTTTTATCACCCCGCGTACCAAGAAGAATTTCTTATTGGTGCTTATCGCGCGTGCAATGATTACGGAATGGGCAAGGATTCTCGAAATGATGAATATTCGGACAAATTGAAGTACTTACTTACACTCCAGGACGAAAACGAGCACGCACTTTGTCGCATCATCGGACTCTCAATCGAAACACGACCGGACTACATCACTGATTTTGAAATCGAGAGACTCCGTACGTTTGGTGTGACCAAGGTAGAGATTGGGGTTCAACATCTTGATGATGCTGTGCTGAAACAAACGAAACGGGACATGAAGGTAGAGCGGGTAAAGCGTGCGACGGAGCTCCTGCGCAACTCCGGATTTAAAATGGTGTATCACATGATGCCCAACTTGCCGGGAAGTACTATTGCGAGAGATATTTCGATGTTTGGCGAATTATTTTCTGGGGAGGATTTTCACCCTGATATGCTCAAGATTTATCCCTGCATGGTGCTTGAAAATAGTGAGCTGTATGAGACGTGGAAGCAGGGCGGATTTACGCCCTATACCGACCCAGAACTTATAGAGGTACTTCGTGGTGCCAAAAAGTTTGTACCCCCGTACGTGCGCATTTTGCGTGTTATACGCGATATTCCAGCCACCTACATCATGGCAGGAAGTCACGTCTCCAACCTTCGGCAAGCAATGGATGTTGACATGAAAGAGAATGGCTGGCAGTGCAAGTGCATCCGGTGTCGCGAGATACGTGAAGGCGAAGTTAATCCAGATGATTTTACGCTTTCCAACATCACCTATCGCACGAGCACTGGTGAAGAAATGTTTTTAAGTTTTGAGAATCGGGAAACACGCAAGCTCGCTTCTTTCACTCGCTTGCGATTACCGGACAATCTTGGGAACGATGCCGTTCTCCCAGTCCTACGTGGCGCTGCGCTTATTCGAGAGCTTCATACGTACGGAAGACATACAAAGGTTGGTGGAGATGGCAAACAAAGCCAGCATGTAGGCTTCGGGCGCAGGCTACTCGAAGAGGCGGAACGTATTGCACGTGAGCGTGACTACTCTAAGTTGGCTGTTATCTCCGGTATCGGCGTGCGCGAGTACTACCGAAAACGTGGCTACACGCTCGAAGATACTTATATGGTAAAATATTTCGATAAATCGTAAGTTATTTGATCAGGAAAACACTGTACCCACTCGTCTGCTTCGTCTTCGTTTTGCCTAAAAGTTTGTCGAGCCAAGATGCAAATCGCGTAAACTTTTGCGTTGCTGGATTGAGACGAAACCAAGTTTCAAGTGCACCCCGGCTGGATGAAACTTCCATCGACGAAAATTGACGAAACAAATAGCGCACTCCATCTTCAGTAAATCGCCAGTAGTCTTTGTACTCACCGTTCTTCGGAATGTGGTAATAAAAAAGGAATGGTACGAACACATAGCAGTAACCTCCGGGTTTCAGGGTGCGATACATTTCTGCTGATGCAACAAAGGGATTTTCTACATGCTCAAGCACTGCCGAGCAAATTATTGCTTCTTGAGAATTGTCCGGAAACGGCATGTGGTGGATGTCGCCGATGACGTCAGCGCCATAGTCGGGTACTGGGTTCATGACGGTGTATTCCACTTTTTGTGCAAGTGCTTCCAACCACTCCTGGCCCTCACGTACGCGATCCGCGTTTTTGCGAGCGAGACGAAGTCCCCCTCCTATGTCGAGCACCTGTTTCTTTTCGGTAAAGATTCTTGTGACATACGTCCGCAGAAAGTCATTGGGTGAGTCTTGTTCCATCGAAAAATTCTAGCATAAAGAAAGTATGGGTGCATCTCTTCGGCATTGTTATTGCTTACTCTCTTTCTTAAGCAGAAGATGAAAAGAATCAAAAATAAAGAATCGAAAAGGCAGATAGAGTGCTACTGCAATTACTGCAAGGAAAGAATTTTTGAGCCTGCCTTGAATGCGCAGGATGCGCTGGTCTTTAAAGGAAAACCCCTCTCTGTGTAGTAGGCCACCGATATCACTCATGGCGTAGTAGTGCATCTCATCGAGGCGCTGGTACCCTGCATTCTTGTGTCCGTAGTCTTTGTGTTTTCCACAGAGTGCAATGAATGAACTCGCCCACATTCTTGGGAGCCAGTTCACCACATACAGATGAAAATGTGGATCTTTCATTCCGAAGCGGTTTGGTACACTCAGATATGCGTAGCCGTCCTTCGAGAGGACGCGGTGCACTTCACGAAGCATTTGTACAGGGTCTTCAACATGCTCGATGACCTCTGAAATATTTACAAAATCAAAACTTGCATCGGGAAAGGGAAGCTTCTCGCCGACACCTTCTGTGACCTCCACCTTCACGCCCCGCTCCCTTGCTTTTGCATGCGCAATCTCGATGTATTCAGGGTTGAGCTCGAGTCCGGTGGCGGTAACTCCGCGGTCAAGGCAGTAAAAGAGGAACTTTCCGCGCCCACTCCCCAAGTCGAGGATACGACGCTTCTTTAGGTCGGGTACATGTGACTCCAGATAGTCAAAGTGGTTCATGGATGCAGTTAGATTAACATGAAAATACGACAGCATCTATGCGTAGCCTTAGAGCTCATCGAATAACTCTTCCCAACTGCAAATTCATGTTGTCGGCTGAAAAGAATTTTATCCTCCCTCGTCGTATCCTATTGGTACGACATCGGTCGGCATAAAATTTTTTCATCTTGACACCACGAATTTTCGTTATTGGAAATAGTTATTCGATGGGCTCTTAGATAGTGGCTTTTGCGTCATTGTGTGAGAAAATCAGGTTATCCTTCTTAATATGGCCCATAAATCAGTAAAAGATTTCTATAACGATACCATGCCGGGAAAGTTTGGCGACGACTACGAACAGCATCGCTGGTTTCGTGATCCTATCCAAAAGGCAGGTTTTCACCTCACACTACGCGCAATTGGTCGACACGTCCTCTCTGACGAGCGACTCGACCCGGTGCGCATTTTGGAACTTGGCCCTGGCGCCGGTACCTGGACAAAATTTCTCGTCAAGCGATTCCCTGGCGCGTATTTCGATCTCGTAGATATTTCTCGGGAGATGCTCGAACGTGCAAAAAAAGCTCTTGTAGCAGAGAAAAATATTCGCTACATTGAAACCGATATTCTTGACTGGGTTCCGGACGGACACTATGATTATTTTTTTTCCTCGCGCGTTCTTGAATACATCGAAGATAAAACGAAATTGTGTGAAAAAATATACACTGCGCTTGGTGTAGGAGGTAGGGGATTCCTTATAACGAAGATGCCCCACTATGGGCGTGAGCGATTCCTTGGTCGAAAATCAAGCAACCTCCACCATGGACAAATTGCTCCCGGAGCGCTTATTGATGCGCTCAAGCGCGCTGGCTTCACTGATGTGGTTGCATACCCTGTAACGACGAGTATCCCACTTTTCCACTCGCCACACTTCAACATACTCATGGGAAAATTTTTTGGTACACATGCACTCAGCCCCATCAGTATGTTTTTTTCCGAGTCTTACTGTGTAGTTTTCCGCAAGCCATGATTGTCGAATTAGTCGGGCTTCCCGGGAGTGGGAAATCAACCTTTGCACGGGCACTTGAAAAAGAAGGGATATGGATTCGTGCACGAATTGATGGTCGCTGGGAACTGCTGTATTACGGAGTTTTTTTCATTCTTCGCCACCCACTATCGACTGTTTTCCAGTTGATCTGGCTCGTGAGATATCGGGGGAACAGTGCACTCTGGTACACAAAATTTATAAATCTTTTTTTGGTACACAATGCAAAGTTTATGAAAGCATCGCTTGCACCCTCCGCAATTATTGACCAGGGCCACCTTCAAAATGCCATGTCGCTTTTTGACGAACCTGTGGAAAGGGAGGTTATCCTCCGTTACCTCACTGCATTTCCGAGGCCAGACGTGTCAGTTTTTTTTGATATTGATGCTGATGAGCGTGCTCGACGCCAACAGGAACGAGGCTATGAACCGCGTGAGGCACTTTCCCTTTCCAGTCGCGAAACCTGGAAGATCGCAAGTGAAAAACACTTCGGCACACTCCTGGAAGAACGGGATACATTTGCGTGGACGTCTTTTGTGCTCACCATCGGGGGTCAAGAAGACCTCATGCGCTTACTTCAGAATTTGCGTATTTGGCGTTTCGTAATGCATATGCGCATGCCTACAGAGAAGGCGCATGGGCTTCAGATAGCAAAGACATTAGAGGCGCTCGCAAAAAATGGTGAGCATGTTGAGTTGTGGGTCCCCAAAAGGGAAAATAGCATTCGAGACGATGTGTTTGCTTACTATTCTCTCACGGAGCGTTTCCCTGTATGCACACTCTCGTCATTTGAAGCACTGCAATTTGTTAAATCCCTTGGTAGTTGGGCATACTGGTTTGACGCAACTGCTTTTCTTGTCACACTGCTCATGGAGCGCATAGACACGGAGTCAATTTACTACACCAGAAGTGCTCCTGTTGCGTGGTTGCTCAAAGAGAAGGGTGCGAAACGCGTGTATTTTGAAGCGCATCTCTGGCCGAGTTCCAAGGAAAGAGCTTTTCGCTATTTGCTTGCGGGGGTTGATCAAGTGATTGCAAATTCTGAAGGTACAAATAGAGCCTTTCAGATTCGTGGGTTCACCAACACGCTGGTGGTGAGAAACGGTGCTGACTTGGAAAAGTTTGACAACTCCTTAACTCACATGGAGGCAAGAAATAAAGTACAACTACCGCTCGCGGGAAATATTATCATGTATGTGGGCTCGTTCGCTCGTTGGAAGGGAGTTGCTACGCTGTACGCGGCATGGACAAAAATACAAAAGCTATTTCCCGATTCAACCCTCTTGCTTGTTGGAGGAGAAACAAAAACTCTCGAACAGTTTAAAGAATGTGAGGGTATTGCTTTGGATAACACAACGCTTGTCCTCCCCCACCTGCCCACATCGTTTGTCCCGACATATTTACGTGCTGCGAATATTCTTGTACTTCCCAATGAGGGTATTTCCGAGGAGTCTATCCACTACACCTCGCCCATAAAGCTTTTCGAGTATATGGCATCTGGCCGACCAATCGTCGTTTCTGATCTCCCTTCGATGTGTGAGGTGCTCGATGAAACTACGGCAACATTTTTCACCTCAGCTGACAGTGATGACCTCGCAGAAAAATTATCATTTGTGCTTACCCATGCTGGCGAAGTAGAAAAACAAGCTCGAAATGCGTCTCATAAAGTGGCGGATTTTAGTTGGGAAAAGCGCGCACAACGCCTGTGTGCCCTCGTGCCCTGAATCGAATCGAATTTGACAAATATGGCGTTTGGGTGTTGTATAATGGCAGAAATAGGGCTCCCTATGACTACATCCCGTGGTCCGCTAGCATAATCCAAGGAGATTGTATGAAAGTTGATGTCTCTGAACTCAAGGAACCGCTCACCGAACTGATGGAGCAGGTCGGCGGCCAGCATGGCCGGGCTCGTTTCGACGAGTTCAAGTTGTGGCTCAAAGGGGTCGTCCTGCTTGAGGTGTTGATCAATCTCTCTGTGCCCTGCAAGCTTCCGTTTGACGGTGCGGAGCGGATCAGCAGAGCGAAAGTCGGAGTCGTGAAGCTCGAGCGTCGTGGCGACGATCTCTATCTCGACGGCGCAAAACTCGAACGGTTTCTTTCCGATGGTCAGAAGTTGGGCAGGGTCATCAACGGTCCCGCTCTTCGCTATGAGCTTGAGGCAAAGGGTGGACAAGTGAGCGCGAAAGTACTCGACACTCTCGTTGATCACCCCGAGCTTTGGCCGGAGAGCTGGAAGGAGGATGCAGAGGGCAACACGATCTACGTGTTCTTCTGGGATGATATCTTCCGCCACCCGCCGTTCGGCATCTTGTATGTCCCTTTTGGCTTTTGGTTCGAGGGCAAGGTGGTGTCGCACTGCCGCTCGCTCAGCTACGGCTGGCTTGGCGAGAGCCCCTCTGCCACTCGCGCAAGTTAGCGCTATGAACTTTATTTCTGTGTCCTAGTTAGGCACTTTGGACTTAGCCCCTTGTCCCCGCTCCGCGGGGACTTTTTTCATGTGTCGCAACTTCGGTTGCGTTTTTTTCTATCTCAGAACTGTGCAACTCGTCACAATTGATTTTTTGCGTGTAAGTGTTATGATTCATGTATGAAAAATATTATTCAGTTCTCCATCACACGCGAACCTGAGGGGTATTATGTTGCGTCTGGCGTGGGGCACCCCATCGTCACTGAAGCAGATACACTTGATGCACTCCAGGAGAACATCCGTGAAGCTACGACCCTTTATATTCAAGGAGAAGACCTTGCCGAACTCGGCCTCGCAGGTCACCCATCACTTTTGATGAACATCGAATTGCCACAGCTTGAATATGCCTAGGCTGAAGATTATTTCTGCCGATGAGCTGGTGAAATTTTTTGCAACCCTTGGTTTTGGTGTCATCGGACAGAATGGCAGCCACATAAAACTTCGACGAATTCTCGATGGGCGAAAACAGACGCTTATTATTCCAAATCACAATCCAATTCGTACGGGCACGCTTCGTATGGTATACACACAGGCGCTCGCTTATGTTTCAGATGACATACTTCGGGTGTACTTCTTTGTGGGTTAGCCCAGGACTCCTCGTTACACACCGTCTATTTGCCCCAGTAGCTGTTTCAGTGCATGGGGTTTTAAGCTCGAACCAAAGAGTGCTCCCCCTGATTGAAAATCAAACGAGGGAGTAATGAACCCTTCGTATTTTTCAGGGTTCCGCACGGCGATGGCAAAACAGTAGACGGGAAAAAATGGTTGATCGTTCGTCGCAATGACAAGGGGCGTCAGTCCGTTTTTTTTGAACTGTTTCATGATGGCGAGTGTTGTTGGTCGCCAGTAATCCCCAAAACTTCCTGCGATGTGGATTTGTTGAAGTAGTGGCACCACGATGATGACCGCGTCGCGACTCATGTCGCAAAGGTTTTTGAACGCGACGTCGAACTCAAAGATATGTTCAAGCACCGTATGATTAAATACGACGTCAAATGCACCCTTACGGGCTTCAGTCAGTGTGGCAGTGAGGTCTATTTCAATCTCCTCAATATTTTTTCCTTCAAGTGAACCAGCAAGAGAGCCAAATCCTTTGTCCGAAATCCCCACGTTCGAAACGGTGTAGCGTTTGCGATTTTCAAAATAGTTTTGGTAATAGTCACCTTCACTATCCCGGTCATCCCATCCTGACACATTGATGATATCTCCTGAAAAGTAACTTGCGTATTTGTGAAGAAGAACATTCGAAAACACCCGAGGATTATTTGCTTTGGGTAACACGCGAATAGCGACTGCGCGGAGTATGCGATGCAGTACAAGAAAAATCTTCATTCGTAAACCCAAAACTGCTGGCGCCCTTTGCTCAATCATCATTGCACTATTGTAGTATGTTCGCAAAGAAATACAATTGCGACCAATTTTTCACAGCGTGGTCCACTTTAGAAAAATGAAGTACTCCCCGTGGCCACACACAGTTGACGTCCTCCATGCCCCATCCGCTTGCGGTAGGGTTCTTAACTATACTTTGATATAGTTCTTATTCGTACGAATTAGAGAATAAGAAACTGAGAAAGCGTGATGATGCCCACCGCGCCTCGATAGTTCATTTCTTCCTTGCGCTTTGAGTGCCACAATCGTGATTTTGATGTTAGTATCAGTACATGAAAGTCTGTTTTTTTGGTGATTTTAATCCTGACTATGCTCGTCCACGCATTTTAATAAATGGGCTCCTGCAAAATGGAGTTGAGGTAGTTGTGTGCACGGCAGCCTCCGGTAGCACGTTCGCTACGCTCCGCGAACTTTATCATAAGCATAAGGCTGTTTTGCCATACGACGTTATGGTCGTGAGTCAGGGGGGCTTCCGTCTCATGCCTGTGTTTGCCCGTCTCATTACGAGTAAGCCTATTGTTTGGGAGCCACTTTTTTCACTGCACGATGCATGGGTGTATGACCGCAAGCTCACTAGTCCGTACAGCCCCAAAGCGCTACTCTATTGGCTCATCGATTGGTGTGGTTCAACGTTTACCGACCTTACGCTGCTCGACACACAAGGAAATGCAGAATATTTTATCAATACCTTTCATTTGCCCAGGAGAAAGCTCGGTGTAGCTTTTATTGGAGCAGACCCTGAGGTTTTTTTCCCACAACAAACGGAAGCACAGGATGATGTTTTTGAAATTGAATTTCATGGAAAGTATATACCGGTCCAGGGGACCGATGTGCTTGTGCGTGCAGCAAAGATTTTGTCTCTAGATCCGCAAATCCATTTCACAATGATAGGCTCAGGGCAGGAATCTAAAAATACCCAAGCACTTGCAACCGCGCTTGGGGTAACCAACATCACTTTTCATGGATTTCTTCCGCAAGAAAAAATTGTCGACTTTATTGCACGTGCAAACATCTGCATTGGTCTTATTGGTGACGTTCCACGTGTGGGGAGAGCTATTCCCAATAAACTGTATGAAGCCGCCGCTATGGGTAAGGTGTCGATTAACGTTGAGGGGGTAAGTATCGGTGAAGTATTTGAGCCTGGTGTTGATGTGGTGACTGTGAGACCTGGAGACGCAGAGGACGTGGCGCAAAAAATCCGTGAATTAAAATCTGACAAAGTGCGTGCAAAAAAAATGGGGGAGAAGGCACTTCTAACTTATTTAACTTGTGTTACGCCAAAAATTATTGGCTACAAACTCAAAGAAGATCTGGTCCGATTTTTGGAGAGCAGGAAATGATCAGTGGACTGCGCTGTACTCAGAAGTTAAATATACTTGTAAAAATATTTGACAAAAAATGTGTATTGTGTATAATATAGTCTGTTTCTTTATGCTCTCAACATCGAGGAGGTTCAATGAGTGCAGCACATCTGGCAGTAGCCATTGCGATTGGGAATGAGTCAGCGCCCTCGTATGGCGCAACTCTGTACGCCGTTTCTCACACTGTAGACAACGAATTTTCAATACTCACGAGAGTTGCCAACTTGTACCATCGCACACACCGTTCGGTCATTTGGCTTGCTGGAGTTTCTGCAATGTCCGGATACCCTGGATGTGCACACTGGAGAGACGTTCTCGTGAACCGCGGCGTAGCAGAGGAGGACATTACTCCGGTTACCGGATGTGATGACTTGAGCGATCCGATGGCACCGAAATTCAATACGGCAACGGAGGCAGACGCTGTGGTGAAACATGCGAAAACATGTGGGATCACAAATCTCACCATCATCGCTTGGCCCGGTCATCATCTACGCGCTTTTATCACCTTCGTGACCTCAACGCTTCGGCTTTATCCCGAACTCAACGTGTTTGTGCTTCCGGGCGAGCGTGTGCGCATGGGGGATGCGATTGTGGCTTCTCAGGGAACTCAGGTGGGCACGCGTTGGGAGATTGTTGTTGCTGAAGTTGCGAAGATGCTCCAGTACAAAAATTTGGCTTCGGGCGAAGCGGTGCTCGCTTACATGGAAGCACGTGACCGACGACTCGGACTTTGAACGATTTTGTGCCTTACGACAGCGACCACCGGTCGCTGTTTTTGCATCAACTATGTGTATTTCTTGTTTAGCACAAATTTGTTATAGTGACCGAATAATTATGGCCGAAAATCACCCCGTAACACTAAATAGCAATTGCCGTGTGTGTGACAGCCTCAAGCTTCGTCTGTTTCTTGATCTGGGAACTCAAGCTCCCGCGAATGCGTTTCTCAAGAAAGACGAGTTCGCGGGTGAGGCAAGCTTCCCACTCCGTGTGGCATTCTGTGAAAGTTGCGGGTTTGTCCAACTCGCCGACGTGGTAGACCCCGACATACTCTTTCGTAACTATGTGTATGTTTCCTCGACCTCTCCCTCGTTTGTAAAACATTTTGAGGAATACGCGGAGGATATCGTACAAACCGTCGGTGGTGCGACTGGGGCGCTTGCGGTGGACATTGGTTCCAATGATGGCATATTACTCAAGCCACTCAAGGCGCTTGGTGCACGGGTGCTCGGCATCGATCCTGCTACCGCCATTGCAAAAAAAGCAACGGCTGATGGAATTGAAACTTGGCCAGAATATTTTGGGGAAACACTCGCAGAGAAAATTAAAGGGGAGCGTGGTGATGCAAAGCTCATTACTGCAAACAATGTGTTTGCACACATTCATGATTTAAATAACGTCGCACGAGGGGTAAAAATTTTACTGAGCCCCGATGGAGCTTTCGTAATTGAGGCACCTGATTTGTCAGTGTTTTTGAGTGATAAGCTTTTTGATACGGTGTATCACGAGCATGTCTCATATATCTCGGTGACTCCACTCATTTCTTTTTTTGCTCGTCATGGGCTACAGATTTTTGATGTAAAGTCTGTGTCCACACATGGAGGGTCACTGCGGATTTTCGTAGGACACGGCAATGGGCCACACACGGTAACCACTCGACTTACCGACAGACTACAAAAAGAACAAGATGAGCGTCTCGGAGAATTTACCACTTATGAGCATTTTGCTAGTGATGTGTTGTTAATAAAACAAGACTTACTCCAGCTACTCAATTCAATAAAAAGCGCGGGTGGGCGCATTGCAGGCTATGGTGCACCCGCAAAAGGAAACACGCTCCTCAACTATATGGGTATTGGCACTGACCTCGTAGAATTTATTGTCGACGATAGTCCACCGAAACAAGGTCTTTTTACCCCCGGAATGCATATTCCTGTTGTTCCCGTAACCCATCTCGATAAACATCAGCCTGACTATCTGCTGATTCTTGCGTGGAATTTTGCCGAGGCAATTATGAAAAAAAATGAGCAATTTGCAAAAAACGGAGGAAAATTTATTGTACCTGTCCCAGTGCCACGTATTGTTGATTCGGCGAGTAGTATACAGTAGGACTTGCGACATGAGAGCATTTGGAGAGTCCCTATGGTTAGTTTTATAATTTCTTCCGCATGAAAACATTTATTGATCAAGAATTATCAGATCTCGCAAGAAAGCTTGAGCCTATTGCGCACCACTTGGAAGGACGGACGGTGCTTATCACTGGAGCAGGAGGTTTCCTGGGAAATTATTTTGTCGGCGTGCTTCAGCATCTTAATCGAGAGCGCTTTAAAAGGCCGGTACACATTATTGCACTCGACAACTATATTACTGGCGTGAAGGAAAGTCATTTTGTGGATCGTAATGATCCAAATTTGGAATTTATTCGCCATGACGTGATGGACGTATTTGAGACAGATAAACCCGTTGACTACATTATGCATGCAGCGGGAATTGCTTCACCGGTGTTTTATGCAAAATATCCACTGGAAACAATTTCGGCAACGATTGATGGGCTGAAGAACATGCTTGAATTTGCCCGACAAAAAAATGCAACGCGCATGGTCTATTTTAGTTCGAGTGAAATCTACGGAGATCCTCATCCCGACGCCATCCCGACGCCAGAGCACTACTATGGAAATGTTTCCTCAACTGGCCTCCGTGCGTGCTACGATGAATCAAAGCGTTTGGGTGAAACAATTGCGACTATCTATCATCGCATCCATCAAGTTCCCGTTGCCATCATTCGCCCGTTTAACGTCTATGGGCCAGGCATGAAGATGGATGACCAACGCGTTCTACCAAATTTTTTGAATGCTGCACTCGATGATCGGGAGATTGAGATACACAATCGCGGGGAACAAACTCGTACATTTAGCTATGCGACAGACGCCGTGAATGGTTTTTTCCGGGTCCTACTTCTCGGAAAGCCCGGGGAAGCTTACAACGTCGGTTCAGATCAGGAGGAAATTTCTATGATCGATCTTGCCAAGCGCGTGGAGAAGGCGCACGGCAAACCACTCAAGATTACACTTTCAGATTAT
>JAYSSO010000017.1:0-5122 GCA_043720495.1 Candidatus Lloydbacteria bacterium
AAACCCGTGAGCGCTTTAATAGCGCGGGGATCATGGGCAAGTTTGGTGATGTTCATTCACTTATTTTCTCATTTTTCTTATTGGGGAGCAAGTCTACTGAAGCGCTCCTCATAACTGAGGTGCTTCTTTTTGTTTCCCTTTTTTTTCGCCATAGATACAGAATACCAATACCTTCGTATTTAAAGGTGGGGAGAAGCATTATATTTTGCAGGGTGTATATTAGTTACATCAGAAGTAATTCAGATACATAAGTAATTGAAGTTCGCTTCTGATTATAAATCGCTCCCCAACTTATTGGTGAGCGATTTTACATACACTGAGAAATAAATGAAAAAAGTCCAACACATGTTGGACTTTTTCTTTACCCCACGTATGGCCGTCATGCTGGTCAATACCACAGCGTCTGGTTAAGCATTGTTCAAGACAGAGTGGAGTAGGTATAATATAAGTATGCGTACAATTCAAGTATTTTTTATTGCCTCCATTTATTTTCTTACCGCTTCCCCTGCTTTAGCCGCTGATATATTTACCGTAACCCTGTCCCGTGGCTCGACCGATGCAACAACTGGAGGGCAAATAGGCCTATTGCAGCTACATTTGGCGAAGGACAAAACACTGTATCCCGAAGGGCTTGTCACCGGATACTTTGGACCAGCGACCGAGCGCGCCGTGCAGCGCTTTCAGTCCAAGGAAGGCGTCGTTACTTCCGGTTCCCCAGCTACAACCGGATACGGGATGGTTGGGCGACTCACCCGAGCGTCACTCAACAAAAAATACAGTGGGAGTAAGCCGGTGACTCCTGCTCCCGCCACCCCACAGCCCGGAGCTACTCCTCCGGCTCCAGCCACAACAACTATCACAACCACAGTATCGGGAAATATTTTCGTCACAAAAAACCTGGACGGCACTGTCTCAGGTTCCAACAAAATTACCCTCAACCTCATTGGCGGCCCTGCTGTACCGCTTACCATTACACAACTAGCTCTTCCACGCGGGGTCACCGTAAAAATGACACCCAATTCCTGCACCCCTACTTGCGTTGTGACAAACACCGTCACTGTGGGCATAGATGCGGCGCCAGGAAACTACCCGCTGGCATTCCAAGTGAGTGGAAACAGCGTGACAACGACGACTGTGCCATATACGCTTTCGATCGGGTATGCGACAAAATTTGGCTTTCATTTTATTGGAGACAAGTCTCCGATTATTCGCACGGTCACTTCGCTCAGTTCGATTAGCTATCCTTTCGAAGCGATGCTTGATGGTGGCACAGCGGAAACGGTCACATTATCCGCAACGGCTCCGCTCGGCATCTCCGCCTCGGTCAACCCTTCATCATGCACTCTTCCGTGTGGCGGAACCGTCACCATTAACGCTCCCAGTCCCAAAGTCGGATCGTTCACTATTCAACTGAAAGGACGAGTGACACGCAACGAACCCACGAGCAGTACGGCGACAACCACCAAGTCCGTCGTCTATACAAAAACATGGAGTATCCCGCTTCAGGTCTTGGTGCAATAGAAACGATGTGCGCTGTTTAGTTTATATGAATAGCTAAATAAGTTATGAATCCCTCGCTCAATCTAATGGGCAATGGATTTGTAGCACCTCACTGCGCCTTTGTTGAATTTTCAGACAGAATTGACTCTTCGATGACATCCTTAATTTCCTCTATGTTGATGTCCTCTTTCATTTTTTCTAGCTCAGAGTCTATTTTTGCGATATCGAGCTTGGCGTGAATCTCGTCAAGCATGTGTAATATCTTAGTAATCTCTGTCTCTGCGCGTACATTTATTTCAAACTCGATGCGTTGCCTGACGTCCGCAATCCGTCCCTGCCTATTTTGACTGATGAGTACCACAATGGAAAGAAATATACCAAATATAGAAACAATGAATGAAAGAAGGTTGAAGGGAAAGGAATCAAATGGCTCCATGTGTGGAATAAACTCCGCATTAATAGCAATCCAGGTGATGATGAAGATGATACATATTCCTAAAAACCAAATACTTCCAAATGACTTTGTTAAAAGTCTTGCCACAATATCCATCCCGGTCTGTCCGAATTCCACATCTGACTTTAGTCCCTCGCTGAACGATTCTGTGTATTCCACTGATTGGGTTGGTTCTTTCTGCATTTTGGGGAGTTATGTTTTTTGATTCCTTGATTTTTTGCTAATGAAACGAAATTTCAGCCCAACAGCCGTCAGCTCAAATGATACGCGCTCCTGATGATGTTTTAATGAAACAACTCGTATGAACAATGTTTCATTTCGTCTTCATCACATTGTCGTACTATGGCGTGGGGTCGAAGGGTCGAATTTATTCAACATATAAAACAAAAAATTATGGAAATGAAACCAAAACCAATGGAGGACCCAGCAGAAGAGAGGACCGGTGTACACACAAGTGCAACAGAGTCGAGCACAGAGGCAAATGTGGGTATGTGTGAAAAATGTGGCCATGAGCACAAAATGGATGGAACATGTGAGTGTGGCTGTGGTAAATAAGTTTTCAAAAACCGCCGAGAGCATGCTCTCGGCGGTTTAATAATGTACTGTAGAAGGGAAGAACTAATACAGTGACCGATTCTCCCTCTACTTTTTATCGTCCGCATATTGACGGACTTCGTGGCATTGCCGTGCTGGCCGTTGTGCTCTATCACGCAAAACTGCTCTCTGTAACGGGAGGCTTTGTTGGTGTTGATGTTTTCTTTGTCATTTCAGGCTATCTCATAACTGGAGTGGTCGTTCGTGAGTTGGAGTCCGGAAGCTTTTCTCTCCTGGGATTTTGGGAGCGTCGCCTACGGAGAATCCTCCCGGCCCTGTTCGTGGTCATGATTGCTACGATTATTGGGGCTTATTTCCTCATTCTCTACCCGGAAGACTATCGATATTTTGGCAGCACGGTCATAGCCCAAAGTGTATTTTTTTCGAATGTTTTGTTTATGTTTTCAGACAACTATTTCAACGAGCACTCAACCTACGTACCACTCCTGCACACGTGGTCACTATCCGTAGAGGAACAGTTTTACATTTTTTTTCCATTTCTTGCCTTACTTGCCACTTGGATTGCGCGCCAAACTGCTTTGTCACACATAAGTCAATCTTTTCTAAAAATGCGTGCACTATCCCACAATCACACGCTAGTGGTAATTGTGGGCTTTCTTGGTGGCGCATCTCTACTTCTCAATATCTGGTTTGTTGATGCATCACACCGTTATGCGCTAGAACTTCCATTCATACCCGACGAGCTTTTTTGGGGTATTACGTATGCTACGGCAGGTTTTTATCTACTTTTAACTCGACTCTGGGAACTTGCACTCGGCGTACTCGTTGCACTCGTTGTGGTACAAATTCGGTCGGTGGCTCTTGCGGAATTGCTAACTGTTTTAGGAATTAGTGCGATTGGTCTCTCTGCATATTTTTTTACTGACGGCACTCTATTTCCCGGCACACACGCCCTCGTACCCACAATAGGTGCAGCTGCGATCCTTCTCGCAAATAAAGAGAAGGTCACGAGGATGGGCGCCCTACTTTCCTGGCGCCCCTTAGTTGCTATTGGCGTCATTTCTTATGGACTGTACTTGTGGCACTGGCCACTCCTTGTATTTGCTAGGATTGCACAGCCCACCCCGCTTTCTAGTCTCGCCACCACTCTACTTATTGTTGTTGCACTCTTGCTTTCTGCACTCTCGTATCGGTACATAGAGTCGCCTATACGAAAAAAAAATATTATTCCCGAGAGAAACAGAATTTTTCTTATCAGTGTTGTTGCGCTTTTTGTACTTACGCTTTCCGGGTTCATGATTTCAAGGTCCAGTGTTGAGTATTCAAATCGGGTTTCGACATATGCGAGGGATGTACTCACTGCTACAGATGAAAGCATGCCTTGGGGTGGAGCATGTGATCGAACTCAAAATGACCAAAGCGGTGAAGATGTATGCAGAATTGGAGCAACTACGAGCACCGACAGTTTATCTCGAGAAAAATTTGTCGTGTGGGGTGACAGTCATGCAGACATGCTCGCGCCACTTTTAAGTGCCATGGGACAAGCACATGCGAAAGAGGGGATTGTATTTGCTGGTGGCAACTGCATTCCCGTGATCGGTGTACATCAGGTGCCACCCGCTGAGGGGTGTGAAGCAGAGAATGAGTTTGCACTGCGCTATATACGAAAGAATGATATTCGACACATCATCCTTATCGCCCGCTGGAACAATTACATTGTGGGAAGAGTGGGCGGCGTGCATACGGCGCTACTGTCAGATGTACATGGAGTGTCGATGACGCCCGACGATGCCGGGCGTGTTTTCGAAAGAAATTTTATTCCCATGGTGCACCAATTACTGAACGAGGGTCGAGAAATTTATATTGTCATGCAAGTTCCTGAGCAACCACATTTTAATGCACGTAATCTATTTTATGACACAGTCCGCGCAGGGGAGAAGGTTCAACTACACAGCACAACTCGTATTGAGCATTATGAGCATCATGCACGTGTCACTCTAGTTTTTAGCACACTCCTCGCGAATCGAGGCGTACACCTGATTGATCCCACCACGATCCTCTGCGCAAACGATGCTGCGTGCATGCTGGAACATGATGGAAAATTTATTTATCGCGACGAGAGTCACCTGAGTACTGCGGGCGCAATGAGTCTATGGCCTATATTTACACCGATATTCGAGGACATGAACAGAGTAAACTGACACATGAAAAACTAACAGTGAAAATGCAACAGAAAAGACATACGCAAGCGCGTATGTCTTTTTTTCACTCACGCAACCCTTACGCTCGACGGAGTGCCTTGACGACAGCAATCAGCGCAACAGCTCCAAGAATCGCAACCAAGAAGCTGTAGATGTTAAATCCACTCACTCCGGTTTCCCCAAACATGCTCATCAGCCAGCCACCAATGACTGCCCCCAAGACACCAACAATGATGTTCACGAGCCCACCCTGCTGTGCGTCAGTTTTCATTATAAGAGAGGCAATCCAACCAACAAGTGCTCCGAAGATAATCCAAAGTATAATTCCCATGATTTAAAAATAGACTTGCTCCCCAATAAGACCCACCCGTTAAAAAACACACCCCACGTTGTGTTTTTATGTCCCGTAACT
>JAYSSO010000018.1:0-2105 GCA_043720495.1 Candidatus Lloydbacteria bacterium
CCGATGAGCGATTGTTTTTTTGTTTGTAGAATTTTTGTTTCCATAGTGGTCATGATTATTTCATGTTACGTGACTGGAGTTCCGTCATCATGCGTGCGACCGCCTTCTTTGCATTTGCACCTGTTTTGACATTCTTTGATTTGCTACCGGTGATGTCGAAACGGACCTGCTTTACTTCACTGCGCTTCTCAGCAAGCGACTTCTCGATCTCCTTGTCTGACATTTTGCGAATTTCTTTGATTTTCATATATTCGTATTAGGCAGATTAAGCGACGACTCGAGAAACCATGCGTGTGCGGACCGCGACCTTCGATCCCGCTTTTCTGATTGCCTCCTTGGCCTGAGCAAAAGTCACTCCGTCAATTTCAAATATGATGCGTCCTGGAAGAATCTCAACAACGAATCCCTGAGGGTCTCCTTTTCCTTTACCCATCGGTACTTCTGCGCCCTTCTGCGTATATGGCCTGTCAGGGAAAACACGAATCCACACACGTCCGGTCTTTCCGACGTTGCGAGAAAGTACTCGTCGTGCGGCTTCAATTTGATTTGAAGTAATACGTGACTCCGTCTCTGCTTTCAATCCGTACGAACCATAGGCAAGCGTTGTTCCGCGTGACTCAACACGATGCTTCTTGCGATTCCACCTATCTGACTGCCACTTGCGATGCTTTACTTTTTTAGGAAATAACATAAAAGTTCAAATTATGAGCGGGCGGTTGTCTGCAACTTGGGCGCGACTGCAGTCTTTGCCTTCTCGGCAAACACTTCACCCTTGTAGATCCACACTTGAATACCAATAACTCCATACGGGAGATACGCTTTCTCACGTGCAAAATCAACGTCAGCACGAATTGTTTGAAGTGGAATATTTCCAGCCTTCACAAATTCACGGCGCGACATGTCGGCACCACCCAAACGCCCAGAGAGCTCAACGCGAGCACCCTTCACGTCACGATTTGCCATTATCTTTTCGAGCATCTGCTTGATGACGCGCTTGAACGGCATACGCTTTTCAAGGCCCTCAGCAACCATCTGTCCAACAATTGCGGCATTAGATTCAGGACTACGCACTTCCTCGATATCAATCTTTACTTCCTTAGGATGCTTTATCTTTAATCGAGCAAGCTTGGAAAGCACATCTGACTTCAGTTTCACTGCTCCCTCTCCAGAGCGTCCAATGATGAGTCCGGGGCGTGCGGTACGAATGAGTATCTTCCACAATTTATCATTGCGTTCCATGACAATGTCCGCAACGTGTGAGCCACGGAGACGTTTTTCAAGATACTCGCGGATAAGAATATCTCCTTTCAAATATTCTTGATATTGCCCTCGATCAGCAAACCAGCGTGACTTCCAGTCGCGGAGGATTCCTAACCGATGCGCATAGGGGTGTACATGATGTGACATAGTAGTAATTATTTTGCCTCGCCGGCTACTTTTTTCTTGGTAATGGTCTTTACGGGTTTTGTATTTTCAATTTTCGTAGCAGTATTCTTTTTCACTGCAGGAGGTTTCTTTGTGCTCACCGTCGGGGTATCGGTGAGTGTGACCACAATGTGACTGGTGTGTTTGTGAATAGGGAACGCACGACCTTGTGCGCGTGGGCGGGAGCGCTTCAAGACAACGCCTTTATCAACGCGAATGCCGAGCACATGAAGATCCTTTGCGTCGATGCCTTGCGCCTTTGCGTTCGCAACGGCAGACATGACCAACTTGTGAAATACGGGGGCAACGCGCTTTGTGCGGTGGGTGAGCTCAAGAAGGGCTGTTTCAACAGACATACCCTTGAGCAGTGTGGCGACAAGACGCACCTTACGTGGAGCCTGTCTATATTGAGAGAGTTTTGCGGTGATTTCCATATATAGTGTAGGTTATTTCTTCTTTGCTCCGTCAGCCGACTTTGCAGCTTTTGCAGCAGAGATTTCAGCCTCCTTCTGCTTTGACTCAAGGTCTTTCTGCATTTTTCCACCGTGACGATGGAATTTGCGTGTTGCAGAGAACTCCCCAAGGCGATGTCCGACCATTTCTTCGTTCACCTTCACTTCAATAAATTCCTTTCCGTTGTGCACACCAAAGGTATATCCCACCATTTCCGGTGAAATTTG
>JAYSSO010000019.1:0-5101 GCA_043720495.1 Candidatus Lloydbacteria bacterium
AGGTCATACAATCGCACGAGGTCGGAAATAAAGAGCACATCGCGCACCTGTTTGCCGTTTCCATAAATAGTGATCGGACGATCGAGCATCGAAGCGATAGTGAACCATGCGAGCCACCCCTGATCCTCAACGCCGAATTGATTCGTTCCATAAATGCACGACTGGCGAAACACGACAGTCTTCAGTCCGTAAATTCTGCTATAATCTATCGTGTACTGATCGGCAACACCCTTTGATACTCCATATGGGGAGTGAAAATCGAGTGTCTGCGTTTCCGGGACTCCGTATTTGTGATGTGTGTCTGAGGCAAAACGATAACGCTTCCCCACCTCGATTGCCGGAAGTGTATCAAGCGAACCATAGACCTTGTTCGTCGAGGAATAAATCACGAAGGGTTTATTACGAGAGATGCGCACGGCCTCGAGTACATTGAATGTCCCGAGTGCATTAATCTCAAAATCCGTGCGCGGATCGGTAACGGAAGTTGTGACTGCGACCTGTGCCGCGAGATGAATCACAACATCATTCTCTGAAACCTCACGTTCAAGTACGTCTTTATCATAGCGGACATCTGCCTTGACCACCTTAAATTTTCCAGGAAATTCATCTTCGAGCATGGAAACATTGATCTCTGTCCCCTTGCGGGAAAAATTGTCGAGTATGGTCACCCTCCTCCCTTTTTTAAGGAAATGTCTTGCTGTATTGATACCGATAAATCCTGCTCCACCCGTTATAAGTATGCGTTGTGACATGTTTTTTACTTTAATGTACCCATTCTAACATCACTGCATCCGAAAAAGTAACCTTACGCCCAATTTAATGAATGCTACTACAATTCCAAGGATTTTGCTAACACATGAGTATTTCCGTGAGAAAGCAACCCCCTATATGAGCTCACGGTCTCTCGCTTTGGGAAACCTCTTAATTTTCTCAGAACTTTTCGCTTTGTCGTGGTCCGAATTTGGCGATGGTACGGAAATTGCACCCAGCCCAGGAAATCAACACCCGAAGCGTATGTTTTGATATACACCTTTTCCGGATGAAGAGTAAGTTTTAATTTTTCACTTAAAAAAGCATCAATGAACAGCAAGACGCCTTCGAGATAACTTTTATCTTCGGAGAAAATCACAAAATCATCCGCATACCGAATATAATATTTCACACGAAGCGTTTGTTTCATGTACATATCAAACTCATGCATATATACATTCACAAGAAGTTGTGAGGTGAGGTTGCCGAGCGGAAGCCCCTTGCCCTCCGCCGCACTTGAGAAGCTCGACACAATCCCATCAAGGAGATCGCGCAATTCTGCATCGGCAATATGTCGCGCAAGTATATGATGCAGTGTGGTATGATCGATGCTCGCAAAAAACTTTCTCACGTCACACTTGAGCACATGGCATGTCCGCGTATTATTTTTGGACACCTTTTGAGCAAAAGTTTGAAAGCGGTCGAGCGCTCGATGTGTTCCCTTATCTGGACGACACGAATAAGAATCGTAAATAAACCGCTCATGAAAATATGCGTAGAGCTCTTTGTAGATAAGGTGATGAAGCAGTCTGTCGCGCACGCTTGCCTTATGAATGTTGCGCGGCTTTGGATCTGAAATATTAAACGCTGAGTACCCGCCATGTGTGTACGCACGCGTGACGAGCTCGCGTTGTAGCAATGTGATGTTTTCCGCCAACCCACCTTGAAAATTCATCACATCTTTTCGATGACGCTTTCCGCGCAAAAATCGCTCCCATGTAAGCAGAAGATTTTCGATAGAAATGATAGAATCGTAGGTATGGATCAACATGCACCACTAAGTCACCCCCCCCAGCACAGGTCCCGCTTGTACTTGTGCGCACAAAGGAAGCGTACAAATTATGGCATGAATATCTCGAAAACATAAAACGTGTCGATCGCTACACAATTGGAGTGACGATCGACAACACCTTTACGGCACTTCTCGAGACCCTCTTCCGCGCGACATTCGCCTACGATAAATTTGAGAAAATATCTCTTGTGGGAGATGCGACAGGAAAATGCGACCTCCTCAAATTTTTTCTTCAGATAGCGTGGGAGCACAAGATCGTTGATCATACTGCGTACGGCAAATTTATCATACTCCTCGATGAGGTCGGGCGAATGCTCGGCGGATGGAAGAAGAATCTCGCAGACAAAACTCCCACTCGCAAATGAGAGTGGGAGAAATCAAATGAGTTGCAGAAGCAAAGGAGGCAGTTGTCGTCGTTCCAGTCATTCTCGAAGTTGCCGAGGTTGAAATCGAAGTCGCCATCCGAGTTCGCGTTCACGTTGGGAACCCTGTGGTAGCCGTCCGCGCGCCACGAGCTACTATGTGTGACACGCCATCCATTCCACCGAAAGCGACACCAGTCACTCTCTGAATTTTATTCGGAGTCACAAACTCCCAGCGTATCACACCGACTTATTTGTTTTTTCACAAAAGGACGCACTCGCCCACAAGACGTGTCCGGCAAGCCCTCGCAAATTCCTTTCACGAGAATTCAACTGCATGAAACCGTAGCCACATGCATATCAAATATCCAAAAAGAGTATAGCAAAAAATAAGATTTTGTGTAAAAAAAGATCCCTGCGGGGCAGGGATCGGAAGGGCCAAAGGAAACAAGGGCGGGGCTAGGTGCCCAAGTTCCTAAGGACTACTCGTCGCAGAAGCAAAGGAGGCAGAGGCCGTCGTGCCAGTCAATCTCGAAGTGGCCGAGGTCGAAAGCGAAGTCGCCATCCGAGTTCGCGTCCACGTGGGGAACCCCGTGGCCGCCGTCCGCGTCTTGGCAGAGAGAGTCCTTCTCGTCGAAGGATGCGTACCAGTAGCCCTTCTGGAGCATTTGGCGACACTGCGCGAAAACGAGTGAAGCGCCCTGCGCGCCGGTGAAGACGGCCTTCTGGCTACGGAGGAACGCGAGACGCTCTTCGGATGTCGTCGTACCGGCAACCGATTGCTTCCAGACTTTCACCTTGAACTTGCGTCCCGGGGTGAGCGGGGTCGTCACCTTGGCGAAGTTTGCGTCGGTGATGTTGTCGTTGTAGAAGTAGCAGTTCTTCTGGTGCTCATTCTTGAACGTTGTGAGCTGGGTCGCGTGGACGTAGTCCGCGGGGACGGTGATGTCGAGCACCGTCACGAGGGTGAAGCGGGGGTCGGGCGTGGTAGCACCGGATAGGCGGTCACGCTCTGCTTTCGGAAGGTTCTGCCACCACTCGACATGTGCGAGGGTGAGGTGCCCGCTCCGAAATTTCTGGAGCATGTCAATTTGCAGACCAGCCAGCTTGGCCGTATCTGCTCCGATGATGGTGTTCATCGTTTTTCCTTTCAAGGGACAATTCCGGAATCTGCCGGATCAGGCGCAAGAACATTGTGGCGTCTTGTTATGGGAAAGTGTAACATAAAAGATTTTTTCTGTCAATATCGCTTGTAAAAAGGGAGGGGAAAACGTACCATAAAGTGATGAAAAATCAAGATGGTGCAACACCTATCGTCTACATAAACCCTTACTACAACCCCGCCGTTCCTTCGGGAGCGAATCGTCGTGTAAACGAACTCATTCCTCGCTTTGTCCGCGATTGCGGAGACAATTTCACCCTTATTGTTACGAAGGGCATGGCACCCCTAGGATGGAGCGGGAAAAATCTTATCGAGGTGGACTATCACTTCAACCACAAAAGTAAATTTGCCGTCGCGCGTGAGATTGCGCTTACCCTCGACCAAATGCCTCCCTCTATCGTTATCATGGAGTCTATTCCCATCCCCATACGCTCACTCAAGCGTCATACACATTTCCAGGTTGCCTACGACTTCCGCTATTTCTATCCTTTTAGTAAAAGTTTTTTCTATCGTCTTTTTTTCTCGCAATATCTGAAGTGGCAGTGGCGGAGTTCGCAGTTCATGGTCACATGTAGCGAATTCTCCATAGACGAACTCGTCCGACACGTCGGCTACAAAAAGGAGCGTGTCATAAAAAGTTTCTTTGGTATTAACGAAAAAATTTTTGATGTACCACACCTATCCCCCGAACAAAAAGAATACGACCTCATTTATGTCGGACACTTCGACGGACACAAAAATCATGCACCACTCATTGATGCGCTCGGCACGATGGATAAAAATTTGAATGTGCTTTTCATCGGCGTAGACAACGGCCTCCTTGCTTCACTTCAAGAGCGTGCGAAAAAACTTGGGCTCATAAACATCTCCTTTATGACGGTGAAAGACGAGAAAAAAGTCTGGGAATATTACACAAAGAGTCGCGTGTTTGTTTCTCCGTCGGTTTACGAAGGTTTCGGTATGCCCACCATCGAAGCACTCGCGCTGGGACTCCCTGTCGTCATATCCAATATTCAAGTTTTTCATGAGGTCGGCGGAGATCTCGCCACTTACTTCGACCCACACGACCCGAAGGATATTGCCGAGAAACTCACACACGCACTTGCAAACCCCGCTTCACCCGACGCCGAAAAAGTTCGTGCCCAACTCGACCCCTTCCTCTGGGAAAATATCTACAAAAAATTTATTGAAGACCTCAATAAATTTTCCGCATAAAAGTTGACAAAATACTTTTGTGTGTGCTAAGATGTTTTTAGCAACCAACTGAGGAGTGCTCATGAAAAAAGTTCTTTTTGACTTCGGCAACGTACTCGGCTTCTTTGACCACGACATTTCGTGTGCCAAGCTTGCGCCACACTCTTTCTTCTCTCTCGATACCGATGGATTCAAGGAGATACTCTTCGGGAAAGAGCACAAGGAATTCGAGCGAGGGAGAATGTCTCCCCATGAGTTTTACAACCGTATTGCCTTCGTAACAGGACTCCAGGTTCCTTTTGCGCAATTCTCGAACATCTACGCTGATGTATTCAGCCCTATACCGGGTATCGAGGAGGTAGTCGCGCAGGTTCCGGAGGAATCGCGGTTCATACTCTCGAACACCGATCCATTGCATTGGAGATACATCGAGCTACTTCCGATCATCACGAACTACTTCGGTAGACTTGCTCCCCAATAAGAAAAATGAGAAAATAAGTGAATGAACATCACCAAACTTGCCCATGATCCCCGCGCTATTAAAGCGCTCACGGGTTTGAG
>JAYSSO010000020.1:0-5094 GCA_043720495.1 Candidatus Lloydbacteria bacterium
GATGGACAAAAGATGTCTAAACGACTCAAGAATTATCCCGACCCAATGGAACTTGCAGAGCTTTATGGGGCCGACGCCATTCGATTCTATATGCTTTCCTCCGCCGTCGTACGTGGTGAAGATTTGCGTTTCAATAAAGCTGGTGTTGAGGAGGTAGTTAAAAAAGTGACACTGCGACTCGACAACGTGCGAGCATTTTACGAACTCTACGCGGACAAAGTGCGTATCCCTCGTACGCTCACCGCTCGAAAAAATATCCTCGACAAATGGATCGTTGCTCGCTGGCAAGAAACCCATGCTGAGGTTACGCACCACTTAGATACGCACGAACTTGATCGCGCAACGCGTCAGGTGATGCCCTTCCTGGACGATCTTTCTACTTGGTATCTGCGTCGCTCGCGAGACAGATTTAAATCAAGTGATGCAGATGAGCGCATGGAGGCTGTAGAGACAACTGGCTGGATTCTTTTTGAAACTAGCAAACTCCTTGCACCCTTTATGCCGTTTCTCGCAGATGATTTATATAACCGACTAGTCATTGAAGACCAAAAAGAAAGTGTGCACCTCGAGGCCTGGCCCAAGATGGGAGTTTCCCCACATACCATTCTTGAAGAGATGAATGAAGTCCGCCAGATTGTTTCTGTAGCTCTGGAGGCACGTGCAAAGGCAGGCATCAAGGTGCGCCAACCACTAGCCAAACTTTCGGTGAGTGCAGGTACGTGGAAAAGTAATCATGATGTGTACTGCGCTATCATTGCAGAAGAAGTAAACGTACACGAAGTTGTCACGGGGGATATCGATAAGGGTGCTGTTATTCTTGATACAAACATCACCCCCGAACTTAAATTAGAAGGTGACATGCGTGACCTTATTCGCCAGATTCAGGATATGCGCAAAAAGCAGGGACTCAATCCGTCTGACCGCATCACTCTCACCATCCCCAAAGAGCAAATGTTACTCCTCCAGAAATTTGAATCTGAAATCATGACAACCGTAGGAGCAACAAAATATTCTGAAGGAGACGCACTTACTATCCCAAAAGTCTAGCGTTGAGAGCGTTTTTGGAAGCTTAGCTTCCAAAAACTTGCATATATTGTATATTTGTGATGTAATTCACAAGTAAGTTCATTGAGTGTTTTTACGTTCGCCAGAGCAGAAAGTGCCCCAATGTCCAAAGGCTGCCTTTGGATCGTGAGGACTTTTCTGCTCTGGCGCAACCATTTCGGTAAGGCTCGAGCATTCTAAAAGGAAATTGTCATGACGCGAAAACGTGTCTCTGACGAGCAATACGGAAATTTGACCCGTCGCCTCGATGAAATCAAGCGACGGGTCGACGAAGGAACGCTCGACTACGGTGCGACGATGTCGGCCATCCAGACTTTCATTGAGGGTCGCATTGAAGGACAGCGTCTCACCATCGACTACGGACTCATGCTCAAAAAAATGATCACTGCCGGTCACTATGACTGGACGAACAGTGATATCACCGCGGGGCTCTTCCCGCTCGCCGGCTCTGGCATCGTGAAGTGTGAGCGCAAACTCTTTCACTTCGATCGTCCTGTTTCCTCGGACGAAGCTAAGCGCCTCATCGTTGCCGCTGGTTGGCAACTCGGGAAGATCGAGCATCTGCTCGCCTCTGGTGCGGCAAACCCTAGTGAGCAGCGCGAGTTCCCGGTCGTTGCCCTCGGTTCGGTCGCGGAGCTGGCTGGCGAGCGTCATGCCCCGTGTCTCGACGGGGGTGGTTCGTGGCGGCGCCTCGGCCTCGGCTGGATGGGCGGTGGCTGGCATGGCGACGTTCGCTTTCTGGCTGTTCGCAACTTGGTGCTGTAACTCTCGTTCCTTGGGTCAGCACTTTGACCCTTGGATTCTTTGACTCTCTCGCCCCGCGCATGTATGTAAATACAGCGCGGGGCATTTTCTTTTGATACAATGATAAACGACAAATGAAAAATTCACGGTCATGGCTTTGGATAATTTGTCCGCAACACTTATGAAGTACAGTATTTGCTCATTGGCTCGGCCATAACGCTCTTTTATTTGCTTCTACTCTCACTCTCAGAGCATATCGGATTTTTCTCAGCGTATATCATTTCAACCACCATGATTGCGGTGCTAGTCACGGCCTACAGCGCCTTTGTGCTTCGCAGTACTCGTCGTGCCATGCCCATTTTGCCCTCCTCCCCTTCGTCTTTCTTGCGGTCATAATGTTTGCAACCCGCCGAATCGATTGGTTCACGATTGATACATCAAAACCCGACCCGGAAGCGCAAAAGAACATAGGCTTGAGTAGTGCTATACTTGATGGGACTTCCAGAAATGGATGAAATTCGAGGCGGGGAGAAGACCGCGAGGAGGGCATATTCATATATGTTGACCGAGCGGTAGAGGCATAAGTGTTTCACCTTACAACGAAGAAGTTCGCCATTTGTGGAAGTCCTACACCATGTCCCACCACATCTATCATACTGAAGCCTTGATTCTCGGCTCCATCCCCTCTGGTGAGGGCGACCGCCTCCTCTATTGTTATACCCGTGACCACGGCCTTGTTCTTGCGCACGCACGCAGTATTCGCGAGTCACGCTCGAGGCTTCGTTACGCACTTCAAACATTTTCACATGCACATATTGACTTGATTCGAGGAAAATATGGCTGGAAACTTATTTCCGCAACCCCGATAAACTCACAACGAGCTCTTTGGGGAAGTGATCGCAAGCGTCGCATCATTGCCGGTCACATGCAACTTGCCCGACGACTTATTCAAGGTGAGGAAGTGCATACAACACTTTTTGATGATTTGTTGTGTGGATATGAATTTATAAAATCGCTTACCGATGAAGAGTCGCTCCGCGATGCGGAGCTCCTCCTCGCCGTGCGGCTGCTTTCTTTGCTCGGCTATTGGGGTGATGACACGCAGTTGGCGCCGGTACTTTTGCGCAGTGATTATGACATAAAGAATCTTGCCGAATTACGACCCTTACGAACGGCAATTATTGCACGAGTGAATCAGGCCCTTCATTCCTCCCAATTATAGCGCTAATTAACTTTCAGGTGATGACGGACTGGTGTCCCATGATATACTTCAGTAAATATGGATACTGAATATGAACGTAGTCGTATCGAACAATTAAAACGTGGACTGTACAAGCCCGGAGAGGTACAAAAGACTGAGCGGACTATCCCTAAACTCTCGAAGTCAACTATTCAAGTGGAGGATAATTGGGACGATACGAGCCTTGATGGACCGCACCACGGCAAGGTCTATGGGTGGACGACCGGACTTGTCCGTAAGCTGGTTATGTTCACACTACTCGCTATTTTCGGCTCAGGAAGTTATCTATTGTATCAATATTATGATCCTTTGGAGCAGCCATCTGATAAAAACATTATCATCTCCCTCGACACTCCAGTGGCAGTAACTCCCGGTATACCCGGTGAAATTGTCATTCGGGTTGCAAATCAAAATCGCGTTCCCCTCGAATATGCAAACCTTACCGTCTTGTACCCATCCGGAACACGCGAAAGTATGGACTCCAACAAGGACTTGCGCGAGCAACAAAAAGTTTTGGGAGTAATCGAGCCGGGTGAAACAGCGGAATTTCGCACCAAAGCAATATTTCTTGGAGAAGAAGCTGAAGAAAAAAAAGTGGTAGCAAGAGTTGAGTATCGTTTTGACCGAATGAATTCAACATTCACGAAAGAAAATGAGCACCCCATCCGTCTCTTGGCGTCCCCCATAAACCTCGTCGTCAATATGTTGAAAGAGGTCAACGCGGGCCAACAAATTGATATTAATGTGAGTGCAGTCTCTAATACGATAATTCCACTGCGTGACGTTTTTATTAAAATAGAATACCCCCAGGGTTTTACATTCAGCGGAGCCGAACCAAAACCGTCTTTTGGGAATAATATTTGGCGTGTGGGCGCGCTCACTCCATCTGGTAAGTATCTCATTCAAATTAAGGGAGTGCTCGACGGGGTAGACACTGACAAACGAGTTTTTCGTACAATGATTGGTGTCGGAAGTGATAAGACTGAGCGTGACATTGCGACCCTCTACAGCAAGGCGGTCACTGAACTCAGCGTCAGACGACCATTTATAGGCATCGCGTTGTCTATCAACGACAAACCCGCTGGTGACGCACTCGCATACTACGGGGCGAGAAGTCGTGGAGTTGTCCAGTTTAAAAACAACTTACCCACTCCCATCACCAACGCCCAAATAGAAGTACGCATCACCGGCGTTGCACTTAATCGCGGAACGGTAATTGCGAACAATGATGGTTTTTATCAGTCCTTAAACAAAACAATCTACTGGAAATCGACCACAGGAAATGATGCACTTGCAGTACTTGAGTCCGGGGAAGTGGGTGTCGTGGGATTTGTTTTTGAACCGTTACCTCCTGATTCAGGCAATAAGCTCATCACCAATCCTGTCATTACTGCAGAAGTTACCGTGCGCGGAAAGCGCATGTCCGAAAATAATGTTCCTGAGGAGATTGAGACCGTTATGGCGCAGAACGTGCGCATTGTTTCTGCAGTCCAGTTCGTCACTCGCTCTCTCCATTATTCGGGTCCTTTCATAAATATCGGACCAATGCCACCAAGGGCGGAGCAGGAAACGACCTACACCGTTGTGTGGAGCATTGTAAATAGTTCAAACAATATTACTGGCGCTCGCGTCCGCGGAGTACTTCCCCCCTATGTTGCGTGGTACGGGTCCGTCTCACCTGCAAAGCAAAAGATAACCTACAGCAAAAGTACAAATGAGATAATTTGGGAACCAGGAGATATTCCCGCCGGAACTGGTCTTGGGAGCACCCCACCCAAAGAAGTGGCATTCCAAATTATTCTTACACCGAGTCTCTCTCAGATCACTGCATCGCCAGAATTTATTTTGAACCAGCTCTTTACAGCAATTGATTCATTTACCAACACGGAAATTTCCATAAGCGGAAGGGAAGTGTCGACTTTTTTGCCTACAGATCCGATTGCTCCACCTAGCACACGCCAGGTTGTACCATAATGAAAGCTCGTGTAGCATAGTAAGCTATGGCTGAAAAGAAAGAGACAAACGAAAAAATGGAAGCAATAATC
>JAYSSO010000021.1:0-14192 GCA_043720495.1 Candidatus Lloydbacteria bacterium
TTTACGGTGTTTTGTTTTTCATCGGACTGTTTTTTGTGGGTACTGAACTTGTTGTGGGTGGGGAACAAGCTCAAGTAGGGCAAGCAAAAGAAGAGCAAGCACCACCAGCCCACGTACCAGAGGAAAGCCTGAAGAACGTGGGTGCTAGTACTCGTACCTACCGTGTAGTCAAAGTGATTGATGGCGATACGATTCGTGTGTCGCAAGGTGGTATCGAGGATACCGTTCGCCTCATTGGCGTGGATACTCCGGAGTCAGTCGACCCAAGGCGACCCGTGCAGTGTTTTGGAAAAGAGGCGAGCGCACACATGGCACTCCTCTTGGCTGGAAAGGAGGTCATACTACTTAGTGACGAAAGTCAGGATGTTCGGGACAAATATGGCAGACTGCTTGCGTATGTGTATCTCGAGGACGGCACATTTATAAATAAGCGCCTTATTGAAGAGGGTTTTGCTCACGAGTACACGTATCGCATCCCATACAAATATCAAGCCGAATTTAAAGAAGCAGAGCACAGTGCAAAAGTGGCTGAAGTGGGACTCTGGGCCGATGGCGTGTGTGGTCTCCCAAATAGTTCAGTTACTGAGCCGACACAAAATAGCAATAATAATAGTATGCCCATCGCGACCAGTACTTATCGGTGTGATGTAAACACATACAATTGTGGTGATTTTTCGTCACAAGGTGAAGCCCAAACACTTTTTCAATTCTGTGGGGGCCCTACGACTGACGTGCACAGGCTTGATGTCGACAAAGATGGCATTGTCTGCGAAGGACTTCCGTAGTGTGCGTGCACAAACTTGCAATGTTCATGAGAATAAGTAGATTAATAGCAAATATAAATACGTATATGAGTGAAACTATCGGGACAAAGAGCGGTTGGGGGAAGCGTGGTGTAGCAATTTTGGTGCTTATAATCGGCCTCTCCACCGCTCTATATTATGCGTGGTCATGGGATCACTACTACCACCAAGCCACGGAGCGGACCGGGAAGGACATGGTCTTCATGTGGCAGTGGAAAATGTACGCAGATGGCATGAAGGTGGCATATGCAGAAGACACTTACGGCGGAGCAACTCCGGAGGAAACACTCCAGCTTTTCATCGACGCACTGAAAGCCGGGGATATTGAACTGGCAAGCAAGTATTATATTCCTGAAAAGCAGGGGGAAGTATTTGTAAAACTAGAAGAAGGAAAATTGAGAGGGACGACTGGCGGGTATGTACAGATAATCGAAAGTCGGGATTTGGGTCAACTAATCTCTGAAAACAACTATTCATTTTCAGTTTCCGAAGGAGATAAATTTCTATTTTATATTCGAACAATCCAAAATCCAATAAGCAAAAAATGGAAAATAAGCGAACCATAATTCTCGTTGCTTCACTTTTTGTCATGCTCACGCCAGCATGGCTTTTTGCATACGAGCCGAATACGACACACGACGCGCTTACGCACGAAGCCGTCAATTTCTACAATATGTTCGCTCCTGAATACGGCACGCCAGTTCTTTCGAATGTAGAGCGTGCGCTTGTACAAAAAGGAGCGATGGGAGAGGACGACAGCTATCGCATGGCGCACCACTTTTATGACCCCGTGCACAACAAAGGACTCAAGCTCTACATGTCATCCAAAACATGGGCAGAAAGTCCTTCGTATCAGGCATCGTGGAGAAACGGTCCAGGAGGATGCATGATCCAGCCCCATCTGACCTTTCCACTTTACGAAAGCCCGTGTGACTATTCGTGGCAACGCGCAATATATGATTATGCGTATGGTGACACTGCGATGAAAGCTCGCGCAATGGAGGCGCTTGGACACACACTTCATTTGATAGAGGATGCATCGGTTCCTGACCATACCAGGAATGATGCCCACATTCCGATTTTTGATAGCGTAATTCAAGGGTTTGACGAAGACTTTAGTGAAAAAAGTCCTTTCGAAGGCTTTACAGACCAATTTTCGCTTGCGAATAATAATGTGTACACCACTAAGCAACTGATTGAGGAGTCTGGCGTTCCGTATACATATTATTCGCTGGGCAGATATTTTGATAATGCGGCGACATATTCGAATTCAAACTTTTTTAGCAAAAGCACCATATTTGATAGTTCATATTTGTCTCCCACAATTACTGAAGTTAAGAAAATTTTAGTAAATGGGAAGACTCATGAATTTGGTTTTTACAATCAACATTTATTAGTTGAACAATTAACTCAATTTGATCAAGCCACACTCAAAAGAACGCATACTTACACCATTACTGATGATGAAAAATATATCCTCTCTGCATACTGGCAACTGACTTCCCGCGATGCGGTGAAGAATGCGGCGGGTGTCATTCGACTTTTTTTCGAGGAGGTGGAGAAAGAAAAACTTACACATGCACTACGTGATAATAAGCGTGCACTGTTACAGCAGGCAAGTATCGCGGGCATTCAAGGAATTGGTGCGGTGGGAAAGATGGGGAGTCGTGCGGTCGTAGCAAGCATAAGGGGTGTGGGAGTAGCTGGACGCTTTGCATCTCTTGGAGTCTCGAGCTCGCTATTTGGATTAAAATTTCTTGGCGAACAAGGTCGCGATGGGGTAATGCTCGCCCTCGGATCACTGCGTGATACTTTACAGACCCAGCGCCCAACCCAAAGGTTGGCGATTACGCCAACTACCAACACCCAAGGATTAGGTGAAGACGTTTCGTGGCCACCAATAGTTACCCAGGCCATACCAACGACAGTTTCGTTGAGCTTGGCAAATACCAGAAGCGGACTTATTGACTTGATGCGTAGGCTTACAGAGGCAAGAGGAGCGCTAAGTCAGTTGGCCACAGTTGAAAATAGACAAAGTGCCACCATTGATAAAGGAATTCGTGGCGAAGTGCTTGGGGTGACGACGGTCACCGCTCCTTATGTTTTTCAGGCGAACTCGTTTGGAGGTGGTGGTGGGGGAGACAATAATACGACGATCATTTTTCTTGCGGATGCGTCGGTGGTGGTGCCTCCAGTCACTCTCCTGGCGACGACAACAACTGAAATTATTCCGATTGATGTGACTGCACCCGCGGAACCGGTAATTGTGTCTCCAACGGAAAATTCCACACAGGTGAGCACCTCCGTCACAGTATCAGGCAGTGCAGAGCCCGCTGCCATTGTTGCACTTTCATGGCTTGCAGATACGACTACAGTGGTCTTTGAGACTCGCGCGACGACCTCGGGCGCATGGTCCGCCGACGTACTCATCCCCCTGGGTACGACGACAATAGGTGCAGTTGCCGTCGATGATGCGGGAAATATTTCATTAGTGACACTGCGCACTATAGTCGTCACTTTGCCAGTCGTAGTGTCTGAGGCTGCACCGCCCGCTGTGGTACTACAGTCGCGGGTACTCTTTAGTGAAATTGCATGGGGTGGGACTGACGCTTCTCCCGCCGACGAGTGGATTGAATTTTACAATGCGGGAAATGGAAGTGCGGATTTGTCACACTACCGACTGGATATTGGAACGGGAACTGACAAAATATCCTTTCCACTTTCCGGTACAATCGACGCTGGAGCGTACTTCGTCGTGCGAAGTAATAATCTCGCTGTAATTGTCCAAGGTGGAAGCTTGGATAATCCCGCACTGCAACTGCCAGATACTGAAGTGGAGCTTACACTTGTGGAAGTGGTCGATGATATCGATGTGGTACGTGACCACATTCCCGCGTGTGCCGATTGGTGCGGGAAAGGAAGCCTCGGTACTTCGATGGAGCGGTGGCGCACGGAGGGTGGCGCGCATGTTTGGGAAAACTGGGATGCGAATGATGGTAATTTTATGAGTGGACTGGACCGTGATGGCAGTGAGGTCTATGGTACCCCTGGTGTTCGGAATTCACTCAACTATCAACTCTCACTCACAAATACCATCTTGGGCATGCAATCGTTTGCAAAGGAACAGGGGGAGTATGTCATTTTTTCTACGCTCACCATCCCCCCGGGCTCGTCACTTACACTTGGCCCCGGAACCACGGTTAAATGGGTATCAAGTGCGCAGTTAGTTGTCCGAGGTGCACTTGTGGCGGGTGGCACACACGACCAACCCGTTGTCTTTACCGCACTCGGTGATGATAGCGCGGGTGGCGACACACTTTCCGATGGGGTGACGCCAGTGGTGAGGAATAGTACCCAAGCAATGATATCGCTTTCTGGCGCCTCATCCTCGGCTCTTCTTATTGAAACGGAAATCCGGCATGCAAGCACAGCACTCAAAGTGGAAAACCGTTCATCAACAACACTACTCCACACGACAATCTCAGATTCTCGAAATGGAGTGTTGAGCTACGCTTCATTTCTATCCTCGGAAGATTCAACCTTTCGTAACATAGACCAAAATGTGTTAGTCACATTTGATCGGGCCACATCAACCTTGGCGTCAACAACAATCGCGCGCATAGGTGGAAATGTGTTCGACATTTTTAATAGTACACTCACGCTGGCATCGACATCATTTACACAGGTGAGTCGCGGGAGTATTGATGCATTCGGGTCATCAGTTGTTGCTACGGACACTACGATAGATGAAGTACTGGGAAGTAATCATGCAATCGGGCTATTTGCCTCAAGGGGAATTGCTTCAACGGGTGTCATCGATGGCCTCACGGTGTTCAATCTTGGGTCTGGAGAGGGCCTGTATATTTCTGGCTCAAGAGCAACAGTTACGGATGCGTTTATTACGGGAAGTTCAGGGAACGGAGTTACACTGTTGAATAATGCTACGCTTTCACTCGCATCATCAACCGTGACAAACAATGGAAATTCTGCGATTCTCGTTTTCGGGAGCACGCTTCACGCAGAGGGAGTTGCGCTTACTGACAATAAATACGGTATTTATGGAGGAGCTTTGGAAATAGAAATCCATGATTCAATCATCACTGGGAGCGTAGTTGCGGGAATTTGGAACGACGCCCCCACGGTCGGCCTCCCGGTCGATGCGACAGGGAACTACTGGGGCGATGTCGACGGACCAACACTCCCCGGTCTCCCCCCGGGTACTGCGGGAGACCGCGTGACCCTTGGAGTTGTCACTACGCCCTTCCTCACCACCTCCCCCGAGTAGCAAATATGTCAAAGTTTAACTTTGACATATTTTGGGATGGTATTACCTTGCGGGTGGGTGGCCGGGGCGTGATATACTTTTCTTATGTTTGAGATTATTCCCGCTATTATGCCCGACAGTTATGAGGACCTTGTGACCAAGGCCAATCGCGTGCATGCACTCGTGCCATTGGCACAAATAGACATTATGGACGGTGCATTTGTGAAATCAAAAAGCTGGCCGTATACAGAGGGTGGGACAAAAAAAGAACCTCATTTTATTTCCCTCATGGCCCAAGACGAAGGCATGCCTTTTTGGGAAGAATTGGATTACGAAATTGATCTGATGATTGGTGAGCCAGAAAAGCATATTGATGAATGGCTTCCACTTGGGGCGAGTCGGCTTATTTTTCACATTGAATCCATCAAAGATATTGAAACTTTTTTTGCACACGATATGTGGGCGGAGGGTGCGCGGGACATCGGCGGAGAGAAGGTGGTCCAACTGGGGCTCTCTATCAATCCCGAGACCCCACTCGAGACGATACTTCCATACATTGAAAAAATTGATTTCGTGCAGTGCATGGGCATTGCGAAGATAGGCTACCAATCGCAACCCTTCGATGAGCGCGTACTTACTCGCATAAATCAGCTACGGGTGAAGTATCCCAATATGCCCATCTCGGTTGATGGGGGAGTGAACATGGAAACCGCGGGACTCTTGAAACAAGCTGGTGCAACCCGCCTCGTCGCCGGCTCCGCGATCTTTGGCGCAGAGGATGTGGTTGAAGCAATCGAATCCCTCAAAAACGCATAAATTTGGAAGCTAAGCTTCCAAAAACTCGGTAAGTCAGCATCGCGTGTCCGTTTTTGTTTCGCTGCTGGTTTTGACATTTGGTAAAAATGCATATATATGTAAGAGGGAAATTAAGGTGGAGCAATAGATGAATTTCGCATCACTTGATCTAGGTCACATTTTTGTGTTCGTGGATGACGTAGGTCGGCAACGGATCATGCGAAAACTTAGCCTAACTATAGCAAAAGAGGTCGTCGGACTCGACAGACTCTATACTCCGCAGTATGCAGGGCACGAGTGGGCGCTCGACCAGGCTACGGTTGTTCAAGAAATCGACATCGCGACGCTCAAGAAATTTTTACCGAGATATTGTTGATTCAGCCCCTCTTGTGGGGCTTTTTTGTCCGACACTGTGGATGCAAACTCTGCGCTTTAAGATACAATAAGTAAGTATTTCCCCTAGCCACTAATCACTAGCAACTAGCCACTGTATCCATGGAACATTTACACGATGAAAAGATAAAGGAGCTTGAGCTCAAGGCAAACGATGTGCGTCAGACTATTATCGAGATGCTCATCGAAGCCGGCTCGGGGCATACCGCAGGACCACTTGGCATGGCGGATATTTTCACTTTGCTCTATTTTCACGCACTCCATCACGATCCGAAGAATCCGCAGTGGCCAGATCGCGATAGACTCATACTTTCAAACGGACATATTGCCCCTGTACTTTACTCAACCATGGCACATGCGGGATATTTCCCAGTTGAGGAATGCAAAACACTGCGCAAATTTGGCTCCCGACTCCAGGGTCATCCACACCGCGAATGGCTTCCTGGCCTCGAAACATCATCGGGTCCGCTTGGCTCGGGGCTCTCGCAGGCTGTGGGAATGGCACTTGCCGACCGCATAGACCGAGGACGCCAGTCAAACCGCTTCTACTACTGTCTCCTTGGTGATGGTGAACTTAACTGCGGTCAGATTTGGGAAGCGGGATTGCTTGCGGGGAAAGAAAAGTTGCACAATGTTATCGGAATCATCGACCGCAACAACATCCAGATTGACGGCTTTACGGAGGACATCATGCCACTTGAACCCCTCAAGGATAAATGGGAAGCATTTGGTTGGCATGTACAAGAAATAGACGGGCACAATATGGAGGCGATCAACAACGCGATTAATGATGCGAAGGCTATTTTCAACAAACCCTCCATGATCATCGCGCACACGATTCCCGGCAAAGGGGTAGACTTCACCGAGCGCCGCTACGAGTGGCATGGTAACCCTCCCGGAAAAGGTCCTGGTGATGTGGTTGCAAAGGACAAGCAGGGAATGGTGGCTCTGAATGAACTCCGCACCCTCCGCGGATTAATCAAGAGCGAACATGAGTAATCTCTCTAGGCATATCGATAAGGCGCTGTGGGCGCTCGCAATCATATTGTTATTTTCATTTTATTGGGATTCTCTTCGCCCGACGATGATTCGAAAACAGTGCTGGAGTGAGGAAAAGGAATTATTATTACGACCATACGAATCATGTCTAAGAATGAATGGCCTCAGTGATTAATCATGGAAGTATTATTTCTTCACAGAGATATTTGGAAATTTATTGCGCAACTCGATGCTATTACGAGAGCCGAGTCAGTTCGACTGATTGAAATATTAAGCGCACAGGAGTATCTCATCGGTATGCCACACAGCAAGAAGATTGAGAAGGATATTTATGAATTACGAGTGCTCAGCAAGCAGAGCGTGAGAATATTTTATACATTTTATGCTGGGAAAGCGCACATCCTTCACGTGGTACAGAAAAAATCACAAAGACTTCATAAAAATGACATGGAGACTGCACGAAAACGTTTAGCCCTGTTGCGCTAAGATAGCGAATATGTTATCATAAATACATCATGAAAAAACAAAAACTCAATACAAAAGATTTCATCCCGTACAGCAAGTTTAAGGCAGAGGCGCTTAAAGATCCCAAGGTGAGGAAGGCATATGATGACCTTGAATTTAAGTATAAAATTATTACTGCGCTCATTGTTGCACGCGCAAAGCATAAACTTACTCAACGCGGTCTTGCGAAGAAAATCGGGGTAGCGCAATCAGCACTTGCGCGCTTTGAAAGTGGCCGCATTGACCCACGGATTTCTTTTGTCAAAAAAGTTACTGAGGGACTCGGTCTGCATTTAACAGTAAAATAATTACATGAACATCGTACCCACAAATCCAAAACTTTTTGATAAAGACGTCGAGCAAGTGCCAATACGCAAGGGCTTCGGTGAGGGACTACTTCAAGCTGGAGAAGAAAATCACAACATCGTCGCTTTGTGTGCCGACCTTACTGAGTCAACAATGATTCACCTCTTCCGCAATCGTTTTCCTGAACGCTATGTGCAAGTAGGTATAGGTGAGCAGTCGATGGCATCGGTCGCATCGGGCATGGCTGCGATGGGAAAGATTCCTTTCTTTTCATCCTATGCGATGTTTTCTCCAGGTCGGAACTGGGAGCAGATTCGTACAACCATTGCTTACAACCACGTGAACGCAAAGATTATCGGTTCCCACGCAGGTATCTCAGTGGGCCCAGACGGAGGCACTCATCAGGCAATTGAAGATATGGGCATCATGCGCATAATTCCGCGCATGACGGTCATTGCTCCGTGCGATGCTATTGAGGCAAAGAAGGCGACACTCGCAATGGCAAAATACGACGGCCCTGTATATATGCGTCTTGCGCGTGAGGGGACACCTATTGTGACGACAGAGGAAACGCCCTTTGAAATTGGAAAAGCGCAACTGTTTTTTGCTCCCGAGAATGGCGCAAAAGCCACGGTGGGTATCATTGCGACTGGTTCACTTGTGCACAATGCTATGTTTGCGGCAAAGGAGCTCGCAGCACAAGGAGTTGCAGTAAAGGTGCTCAATCTTCCCACCGTCAAACCGCTCGACGAGGATGCCATCCTCGCACTCGCAAGGGAGACCGGTGCCATTGTAACCGTTGAAGAGCACCAAATTCACGGTGGAATGGGAAGTGCCGTTGCTGAACTCTTGGCGCAACACTGCCCCACAAAGCAGGCATTTATTGGAGTAAACGATGAATTTGGGCAATCAGGAACACCAACAGAGCTTGTGGAGCATTATGGAATGGGCGTTTCCTCGATTGTCAGAGCGGCACTGGGGATAAATGTTGCAGATTAACTAGGGTAATTCTTGAAGTCACGATACAATTCGACTACCCTTAACGCTCCATGAGGAGATGGTATGAGTTTACGAAAAAATAAGAATCGACACTTCCTTTCCCACACACTCGAGCATCTGCTCGGAGTTTCTGTTGTGCTCGCCATCGCCCTCACCTTGGGTCATATCGGAAAAAATCTGAACATCTCTGATCGTGATCTGCTCGCACAAACGAGTGCATCGACGAGTAGTACCACAGACCCGTATGCAACAAGCGCAACACAAGTATTCTTTAGTGCAGAGCGCGTGCTTATTGGGTGCGCAAACAACATAACGACGGCGAAATACCACTTTTCGATTATGCCTCAATCCGGGGGTTCTATTATACTATCGACTCCTGATGGTCCTACTACTATCAATGCTCAGAATGGAGCAGGTTGGGATCGCTATCTCCCCACAGGTAGCTACACTTGGACAGGAAATGCGTACTCGGGTTATACGGGGTCAAACTACGGTGTCATTAGCGTCGAAAATGTTTGCACAACGACGAGTACCACGACCACAGCCACAACTCCACCCCCCCCACCACCAAGCACCGAAACCACACTCGTGCTCGTTTCTTTTGGAGCATCACCCGGCCCAACACCAAGATGCGAAGGCGGTCAACCACTCACTCCAGTTTTTCTTGCAATAACCAAACCATTTGGGGGAGGGTTTAAGATTACCTCGAACACGGGAATGTTGAATGCACAATTTGAGTGGGGAGAGCATTATTTTCCCAATGGGCGATATGCATGGAGTGCATATGTAAAACCAGGCTATCAAGGAGAGGGCCCACTTGCAGGTGAGTTCGTGATTCAGGCTACGTGCCCGACAGTCACGACGGCTACAACCCCGACTACCACTATTACAACTACAACTTATGTTCCACCGGTGACTGCAGTAACACCGACCACGACCTCGATCACTATTCAGCCAGTACTAGTTTCACCTACGGCTACTCAAATAAATCCCGCACTCCCGCCACTCCCAAGACCGCTTCTCTCAATGTTTATCAACAACATCCCCGTCACCATCGGTCGGGTGTTCAACAAAGAGCAAGTTGAGTTGCGCGTCACCACTGCCGTTGCAGAGTCGGTCACTATTGTGACAATGAACGGAATCGACCCTGCGCGTACACACGGAGAAGCAGTACCCGACGATTTGCTTTCACGACCAGGAATAGATGTGTGGGTCTATACACTCCCCATGGCGAACTTTCCTGAGGGAAAAATAAAAATCCAAGCACGCGTAAAGCACACTGATTCACGCGAGACACAAACGGAACCGTTGACCATTTCCGTCTCGCATCCCGCCTTGCAGGTTACGGGAGCGCAGTCGAGCATTGTGCCAACGGCAAGTTCAGGAACACTACAAACATCTGTGCGTGTATCAGAGGCGGACAAGGCACAAATCCTTGCACGTATTTCAGATCCTTCCTCGTGTACTAATGCAGAAGAATGCCAGATTTACTGTCGGAGTGTTCCAGGAGTGAATGATCTGTGTATGGCGTATGCCCGTGAAACCGTCGTCGATGAACCCATAAAACATATTTCACTCGTGGGTGATATGTCCGACGCAGAACTCATGGGCATACTTTCCAAACAGGGGGAACATCAGAAAGATTTACCAGCAGAAGTCACAGCACCAAATGACCTCAGGGAGTACTGTGCAACTGCGGGTAATTTTGGCGTTTGTGCTAACCTGCTCATGCAAGATGATAGTACGCTCGACTTACCCACGCTCACCGCAATACGTGATGAAATTGAGATTGCGAGAAAAACTGAGCTTCTTGTCCTGACCGAACGCACAGGTACTCGTGCACATTACGATACTGACCAAGATGGTGTAACCGACTATGACGAGGTGAATATTTATAAAACCGATCCGTCGAAGATTGACTCGGATGATGACGGCTTTGGTGATGGCGCAGAGCTCTTGGCCCGCACCAACCCGCTGGGTGGGAGTATTGAGACTAAGGCCAGCTCAACAGTTTCCGGTACGTCTGATGAGTCATTGGCTTTTTATAATCCGATGATTTCCGGAGTGGCCGAAAAAACGTTACTTTCAGTAAATACCGTTGAGGTTACGGAAATAGGTCAAAATGCTGAGGGATCCGCAACTGCAAAGAAAATTAAAATGACCGGCAAGGCTCAGGCCAATAGCTTTGTGACAATCTATATTTTCTCGGAGCCCATTATTGTGACGGTCAAGGCGGACGCAACGGGAGCCTGGGTCTACACTCTCGACAAAGAGCTCGCCGATGGTACGCATCAGATTTATAGCGCAATCACCGACGCGGGAGGTCGCATCCTCGCAAAGTCAGACCCCCTCCCATTCGTGAAGGTTGCTTCCGCCGTTTCATTTGGTGCTGAGTCACCGATTGAAGCGTTAGAGAAACCAGGATTTTTCTCTGGTGCATCTCTCTACGCCATGATTGCAATGCTGATTGGAATTCTTGGTGTAGCACTTTCAATAATTGGGTTCATCGTTCGTCAGAAGAATGAAAACGAGGCTGGACTCCCTGGAATCTAGTGTATGGATAAAGGCTCTGCAATTCTTCGTCGCGGAATGTACTTTGTACACGATAATCCGCAGATTATCTACACACTTTTTCTAGTCATTGCAATCCCCGTTGCATTTTTTTGGACGAATGAACGGTTTGCAACTCTTGCGAGAGATAGCCAAGATCGACTTGAATATACAAAAATAAGTTACCTCCATGATGGCTTGGGTCTTTTTGTTGCAGAAAATTTTGACGATCCAAAGAAACTTACACAGGGCCTTGAAAAAATAGCATTCGAAAATAAAACAATGATTGCGGGTAAGGTACTGAGAAAAAAAACAGCTTCGAGTACCGACGAAGTCAGATATTACCCTGTTGTTGCCTCAATGTCGCCACTAGATGCGGGGGAGGAGGCAATCATCTTTGATCAAGATAGCAATTTTTCGTTTGACCGAGCGTCAGACGATGCGCATCATTCATACTTCGCCGAGCTTCTTTCTGCGAAGGGGAGATATTGGAGAAGCGTGAGAGCCATAATGGCCACAAGCACTGATGAGGTGGTTGGATATTTACTCACTGAGATGTCAATGTCAGACGCCGACAATAAGTTTGCAAGTGAAAAAAAGAATGCGTATATCATTTCTTTCGTTATAATTCTCGCCATCATGGTACTGTTGGGTAGGCAGGCGCGTATTATCGACTATGCAAGTCTCTATCAAAAGCTCAAGGATGTCGATCGAATGAAAGATGACTTCGTTTCGATGGCAGCGCACGAACTCCGCTCACCGCTCACTGTTATACGCGGGTACACCGAGATGATTGACGAATCAGAAACACTTTCTCCTGATGCACACAAGCATTTGGGAAATATCGATCGCGCGGCGGTACAACTGAACACGCTTATCGGGGATATTCTCGATGTTGCCAAGCTTCAAGAGGGCCGTCTGTCGTTTGCATACGCTGACGTCGATGTTTCCACGGAGATTGAGGCGGTCGTCACCGCATTCCTACGCCCGGCAAAAGATAAGGGGCTTACCTTAAACTATGAGCGCACAGCGCTTCCGCTCATTTCTGTTGACATTGGCCGTTTCCATCAGGTCATGGTCAACTTTATTGGTAATGCAATCAAGTACACCCCATCAGGAAGTGTGCACGTGACCACAAGTGCGACTGAGGACACCTTGTCGGTCCGTATTTCTGACACGGGAATGGGAATATCCGCGGACGATCAAAAGAAATTATTCCAAAAGTTCTACCGCGTAAAGGGAGCAGAAACAAGCGGTATAACTGGAACTGGTCTCGGGCTTTGGATTACACAAGAAATCGTAAAAAGTATGCACGGCACTATTGCCGTGGAATCCATAAAAGGAAAGGGAACTGACTTCATTGTGTCATTCCCGATTGTAAAAAAATAAATCCTCTCTTCCTTGAGTCTCTGACGCAGTGTCCGTTCATCCCTCCATACTCAGAGTTTCACAGAATCTGATGCGGAATATTTACTGGTATCTGTGCTGTGCAATGACATATGCTTATAGTAGCATATGTCATTGCACATTATGTGGAAAGGAAAAATTGAATGAAAAAAAGCGACCCGAGGGCCGCATGTCAAAAATTCGCCTGGCTCAGACCGGAGGGCCTGGTTGCTTTGCACCGCTCCCTACGAGAACGTTGTTGAGCCACGTCTTCATGCTGTACCATCGTGTCACCTTGATGCGTGCGAGTTCTTCATTCCTCGTGCGCGCATTGAGGATTGCGTCATGTAGCTCTCGGAGTCCGCGTTGGTCACGGGTGTCACAATCAAGAGTTGCGCACTGTTCATTGAGATAGTCAGCAGCGCCGTAGGCAAAGCGCTTGTAAGTACCCGACTCATGGTGTGCCAAATTGAGCTCAGCGTAGAGATCTGCAATATGCTGCTGCTTTGTAGTGTGCCGTTCCTCTGAATCAGCAAGCTTTGCCTGCAGTTGCTCGAGCACTGTCTGCTCGGCGTTCACGGACCTGATGTCGCCACTTCGGATATTTGCGATTGCTCGCTCGATGCGACCCCACGTTGGCGCGCTGACGGTCATTTCGCGACATAGCTTACCCTTGGATTGCGCCAACTCACCGAGGACTATCGAGGTCTTCTCGTCACCGTTCGTGTAATCGCCAGTAGCGATGTCGCCGAGGTAAACCTGCTCATGCACCGAAATACGAGTGGTGTACCTCGAAATGAGGCTGTCGAGGTCTCTTCTTGGCGTGAAACCATTAGGTCATACGGGTCCTCTCCGCATTGGATGAAGAAGCCGAAGATGTCGGGATTGACGTTGAGGCGGGTTTTTGGCTCAAAGAGGTATCCTTGATTGTTGTAGACCCCGGTATATGCCGCGCTCAGGTAAAAACGAGTTGTCATTTCTATTTCCTCACAATGTTGTCATCCGGTCACGCCTTTTACGGTCGTGCCTTTGATCAACTTGTTTCAAAGAACAGATGAAGTAGTGTCTTGCGACACAGCCCATCCACGAGTGTCACCAAGCGAAAAGCCGAAAATTCCGTAATCTATTAGGACACTCGGTAGGAGTAGAATTGTGTTATGAGTTCATTACAGAAGTTAAGCAAAGCAGAGAGA
>JAYSSO010000022.1:0-14165 GCA_043720495.1 Candidatus Lloydbacteria bacterium
GTAGTCCTCTGCGGGCCAAAATTTTACTCGTGGGATAATGACGAGCGGGAGTAGCTCCTCAAAAACCTTTGTTTTGTCGATAGCGTCAATCACGCGACGTGCGTCGGATTTTTCAGTTTCCGCTTCATAGTAGATTGCCGGCGCATATTCTGGTCCACGGTCATTAAATGATCCAGTTACGTCTGTTGGGTCGCCGTGCTTTACGATGTGCTCCACGAGATTCGCAAAAGTTATCTTGTTTGGGTCGTAAGTCACCAGCACCACCTCACGATGTCCTCCAATTATGTAATTTTTGTATGTTGGATGCTCACTCGCTCCACCTGCATATCCGGAAACGACATCAATGACTCCGCGGACCTTGGCAAGGTCATGTTCCACACACCAAAAACATCCGTTTGCGAGGAGGGCCGTTTTTTGAGAAATTGGAACAACTTTCGATTTTGTGGTTGGTGCGGAAACCATAGGTGGTGTTTCGGTTGCTTTCATTGCGTAAAAGTCCACAATTGGCAACACTGTGACCTCGGGTTCGGGACTTCTCACCTGCGCTGTCTTTACTTCGAGACCGATCACGTCTTGAAGTATCCGTTTTGCACTTGCCTCACTCGCCTCCTTGCGTTCATTTACATAGACCAAAGTGAGCAGAAGTATGACGACGATACTGAATCCAAGAATATTGCGTTTGTTCATGGTTATATTTTGCTTGATAATTTGGTTATGCTCCAGCCTTTTTGCTTAGCACAAGCTGCAACAATGCGCCTTGAATTTTGGTTTCCATGATAGCATAGCCACCTTCACCAATCTGATCATGGATGATGTTACCATTCATGTCGATCAAGTATTTGCGTGGCCAGTAGCGATTACCAAACGCATTCCATGTGCGAAATTCATTATCCATAACTACGGGATAGGTCACACCGAACCTGAGTGTGGCGTCAATCACATTTTGCTTCAACTTCTCAAAACCAAACTCTGGCGTATGGATGCCAATGACGACCAGACCCCTGTCTTTATATCGCTCATGCCAAGAAATCGTGTGGGGAAGCGCGCGCTGGCAATTGATGCAGCTGTACGTCCAAAATTCAATAAGTACAACTGACTCACCTTTGTACTCACCAATTGTGATGGGGAGGTCGTTAGTATTTATGTATCCCGATGCTCCTACTATTTCCAGAGCTGGAGGCAACTTACTCTTCAACACCTGTTTTTGAATGGGAGGTTTTGAAATAGGCACCAATGGCGGCTTCAGTGGGGTTAAGTCTTTTGGTGGTACAACGTTGCCGCCAACCGCTTGAGGTGACAATATTTCTTCTCGCATTGGCTCAGTGTGAGAAATCATAACCGCTGGTACCTCCATTTGCGTTGGTGCATTTGCTGGCTCACTCGTAAGCCTCTTGAGGAGTGCAATCTCAATTCGTGTCACATCGAACAACTCGGCATCAACGAGCGCGCGCTCAAGTTTTTTGTCATACCCAAACATCACCGCGATACCTACGATGACAAACATCGCTCCGAGGATTTTCTTAAACATACCACTTGGGTTCGCGGCAACCCCAAACATGCGCAGCATACGTTCGCCAGCGAGAATGATGAGAAGTAGTGCAAACGACAGGCCGAGTGCATATGCCGCAATATACGTGAAGCCAAGCGCAAAACTCACCGGAAGTACTGTGGCGAGTACGACGAAATAGGTGGGGCTACATGTTGCGAATACCGGACCAAGTGACATTCCCACAACAATGTCGCCTACAATATTTTTCTTGCCCATTCCCGCCCCAAGTAGCGCGCTTGATTTCTGGTTGACGGCACCGAGTCCCGGAATGCGCGCCCAAAGCACTGGGAACAGGAGGGTAACTCCAAAAATCGTAACGATTCCACCAGAAAGGTATTTCCAGAACTGCTCAGGAACATAAATGAACGCGGTGCTCACCTTCAGTACGAAGGTAAACAAGATGAGCGAGCAGGCGAGCGCAATAACGACACGAAATGCGCGCATATACGAGTGTCCATCTCCCCCCCTTAGTGCCCCGCCAAGAATGACAGGAAGTAGCGGGAGTATGCATGGCGCAAGTACCGTAATAAAACCTGCGACAAAAGAGAGGAGGAGCAAAGACATACAATTTAATTATTGAATTTCCGCGAGAAACGCAGCGAGCGTCTGGGAGCCAGACCATTTTTTGATAAGTGTGCCACTTTTGTCTACTTGCACCATTGTATGCTGGTATGTTACGCCATATTTTTGTTTCATTGCGGACGAGTCGTCGTAATTGACATCGAGAATGGTTACTCCGTCGGGGATTGTACTGAGATTCGCACGAATGTTTCCATCGAGTGCCTTACACGTGGGGCACCAGGATGCTCGAAAAAATAATACAACTTTCCCTTTTTCTGCATTTGCGAGAAGTGCGGGGTCATAGGGGGTATACACACCCTTCGCAAGCACCATCACTGGTACGGTTTCCGTTTCACCACCTGAGGGGGCAACAACTCGCGGAGCGCTTTTGGGTTCCGCCACAGTGGCGGGGGCGACGACTGCTTTCATCATTTCATCTTTCTTCATCATCGCTTCTCCACCACCAACAGGCATCAATGCTTTCTCTTCAGCCATAGGGCTCTCAACTTTCGCTATGTCGGCAACATTTGACGTAGCGGGCATAACCTCCCCCTGCGTCATCACATAAACAACGGCAACTACCGCAAACAAAACAATCCCAATAATATACGATGTTCTCATAAGAAATTTGCAAAATTATTAACTAATCGAGTGTATCTCAAATAAAAAGAAATGTAAAGTCAACTTTACATTTCTGTGGATAACCGAGGTGGTGCTTTAAAAATTGCGATCGCCATAAATACGCGTTGAAAGCTTTGCGAGAACCATGGCGACCAGTGCGAGCACAAGCCATTTATCTACGCTATGTGTCCATGTTTGAAATGCAAGTCCCATCATAATGACTGTTGCCCCTGCCAAGAAAGCATTACGTCCCGCATACATGCGATGAATTCCTTCTCGCTCGTCGTGCACATTTTCACGAAGAATAAAACTCGCGAAGAGTGCGAACACAATGAGTGTTCCCCCCAAGATTGCCACGAGGGTCATTCCCGGCATCCAAAAATCAAACGGGTTGAGCAGTAAAATAGCGAGCACGATGAGTGCCGCTGCGACAATACTTTCATTGACGACATTATTTTTCATATGCGATGGTAAAAAGTTTTTCTACGCTAGTATTAAACTGTGTTGCAATTTTCAGGGCAAGGAGCACAGAGGGGGTGTAGCTACCCTTTTCGATGGCAATTACCGTCTGTCGTGTGACGCCCACGCAGTCTGCCAATTGCTCTTGCGTCATCCCTGCCTCTTTTCGAAAGTACTGGACGCAATTTTTTATTGATGCAGGCATAAAACGATGGTAGTGCTCCTTGATGAATACGTCAATCCCAAAACGAGCTACTGCGCTGGGCGAACCTCGCTCCTGTTTGGCACCTCACCTAAACTCCGATTTTCCAAACGCCATTCTCCTGAAACGCTTCAATGGTTTGCCTATTCGCCTTGTTGAGCAGATTGGCGTGGGACAACTTTTGCTTTTTTGCATAATCAGATAGTGTGACGATCTTTTTCCCCTCAAGATACGCGAGTCGCTTGTGGTAACTATTTGTGAGCGCCCGCCCTACAATTTCCTCCATCGTTTTTGTTCCTTGGTTTTTGTCATACTCCTTAAATGCCTCGTAGTATCGTGACCGGTCTGCAAAAGCGATATTGATCGGCACATATCCCTCGCGGAGAAGCGCACAATTATTAAGCACACGTCCAATGCGTCCATTGCCGTCGCAAAAGGGATGTATGGATTCAAAGGAAAGATGAAGTCGCGAGATTCGTTTAATAATATTACTTTCTCTGTCGGCAAAATACTTTGTCAGCATTTCCCCGACAGAGTGCTCGACATCTTTCGGATCTGCCCCAATGTGCGCGCCTACACGCACCCATTCATCACCGCGACGAAACCTTCCGGCGATTGCTTCGTCGATATTCCCAATCAACATCTTGTGAAGGAGCAAAATGACCGGGAGAGAAAGCTCCTCCTCTTCGGTTCCGCTGATCGTTAGTGAACAGTTCTTTTCACTCGGGAATTTTCTGCAGTCTGCTACTTTTCTTTTTTTAACATTTTATATCAAAATAATTATAATGTTTTGACTCTATTCCCCTTGAGACACACTCGGTGCCTTCCCAGTTCATTTTATATGATATAAAATGAACTGAATGAATGATAAACTCGTGGACCAGCCCAAACATAGTTTCTGCACTGCCTCCGAAAGCATACTCGTGTTTCGCATTACCGGAGACATCACTGACGATATTGGGGTCGAGCTTGAAAAAAGCGGCCGGTCCTATCTCGACTCCGGAGAGACTGACCGTATCCTCATCGACCTTACCGACTCTCGCTATTTCTCTGCAGATGCAAAGAGGCGCTGGGTCAAATTTTTACAGCACTCGGCCATAAAAAAGGCGGCCATATTTGGGGGCTCGATGATCATGCACATGATCGCTAGTTTCATAATTACAGCAACCGGACAAAAAAATATGCAATATTTTGAAACTGAGGAAGAGGCGTGCGCCTGGCTTGCCGACTAAATACCTATCTCAAGAGGAACTTTTCCGAGAGCCCTTTGGTGCTTCTCGGTCGCAGAGCTGGGCTCTGCGTGGTGGATAAATTTCGAAACTGTTTGATGGGGTGAGTCCGACTTACACAGTAGTTGATTCGCCTTTTGATTTCATCGTCATGATGTGATTCTAATCAACAACCCTGCGGCATTATGACAACATTATGACAACATTTTATTTCGATGTGCACACGGAAATAAAATCCGAAAAGGGTGCCGAATTAGCGTGAGTTGCGAATACATAGAGATTCACAAGGTCTTGTGACGTGATTTTAGTCACCGTACATATCGCTAGACTTGGATATTTAGTATACTGACAAAGGACCTTACTCATTAAAGTATATTTATGATTCATTCATCAGTTTCTTCATCGCTTATAAAAAATTCTGAGGAGGCGGGATTCACCGCTGCCAGTAAGGCGATTGAGGGGCTCGATGATGCTCCGGCTCAAATTTTATTTTTATTTTGTTCGGCGCTTTATGATCAAGAGGCAATGCTCTCAGGAGTAAAGCGGGCGGCGGGTAATACGCGAATTATTGGTGCTTCAACTGCTGGTGAAATCGGTTGCGACGGTCCGATCGATGGGCACAGCGTGACAGTCATGGCAATATCGTCGAAGGACGTTGAATTTAGTATTGGCGTCGGAGAAGGGCTCAAGGACAGAGCGAATGAAGCAGGTCAGGAAGCCGCCACGAGCATGCGTGATGGGTTCAATGGCAAGAATCCCTCGCTTGCAATCATGTTCGCCGATGGTCTTTCCGGTAATGCCGCTGCGGCGCTTCGAGGGGTACTCAGTGTCTTCGGGCAAAACTTTCCCGTGATTGGAGGATCTGCCGGCGACGATGCACTATACAAAAAAACGTTTCAATATGTCGATGGAAAGGTGCTTAGTGATAGCATCGTGGTGGTTGGTCTTTCGGGGGCTTTCAAATTTTCCCTTGGAGTGAAACATGGATGGGCACCGATTGGCAGCCCCAAGACGGTAACACGGGCAGAGGGTGCGATTGTCTATGAGATTGACGGCGCTCCCGCGTACAATATCTACAAAGAATATTTTGGGCACGAAGTTGCAAAACAGCTTTCGTCAGGCCCTCTCGCAAAACTTGCTCTCTCATATCCCCTGGGGGTTATTACGCCGAGTGAGGGTGAATATCTCCTTCGAGCGCCCTTCTTTGCACAGCCAGATGGATCTATCATTTGTGGCGGCGAAGTACCGCAAGGGTCTCAAGTGCAAATTATGATTGGCGACAGAGATGGTGCGATTCATGCAGCACGATCTGCGGGCGAACGCGCCCTCGAAGAACTTGGAGGCAAACCTGATCTATGTCTAATTTTCAGCTGTCATGTACGGGACAAACTCCTCGGAGGAATGGCGAGGACGGCCGATGAGATTAGTGCGGTCCGTGGTGAAATCGGAATAAGCACTCCGGTTGCTGGTTTTTATACTTATGCAGAGCAGGCACCCATTGATGGAGAGTCGAGAAACATAAAACAATGTCACCCATCAGTGCACAACGAGACAATAGTCGTCTGCCTCCTCAAGGGCACCGAGTAGTCAGTGTTTAAGAAAAACGATAATGCTTACGCACGGCATGAGTTATGTGCCAAGTGCAATCAAGTCCTCTCGGAAACACAACGAAATCCCCTGCATGAATTTGAACAGTTTCACCCGTAGATGTAACAATCTGTACATCGCCATTAATAAAGTAGCACTCCTCCTGTTTGTCATAATGATATTCAAAATCTGAGGGTTCTTTTTCCCACACCTCCCAATCTTGCACACCAAGCTCTTGGAGCTCTTGGGGGCTTGGCTGATGGATGGATATGCGTCGCGATTCTGTGCTAGAGTTCATGTCTTTATATTACCATGGACCAAACACCTGAGGCTCTGTGAGCAACGCTCTATCTGGACACGCATGCCACGTTGTGGGTGGAATTAGTGGCATGGTGTATAGCGACATGAATATGTCATGTTGTTTTGCCCATACTCTTCTTACTGTGAATTACGAAACTCCCACAAGGGAGTTTTTTCATGCACACCAAAACCACTCCGATAAAGAGCTTTTCATCTTGCACACATTGTCATACGCACAGAAACACGAATAATAAAAACAGAAACATTAGACTACTTTCGCAAGCATGAATGAAAGGAGCGCGTGGACGTAGTTTGCAAGATACCCAGAGAGTGATCGTGGAAGTGAGGTACAGAGTCCGTGAAATAATTTGAGATTACGAAAGTCGAACTCAATATGAAAGCGTCGCTTATAGAGTGCAGCCCATATGGGGAGCGCGAGCTTCTTCATGTTCTTCTTGGGCTTGATGAGTACAAGGCGCTTGCCTTCGATGAACATATCCCGCTCTAGTTCTTTCGAGATATATCCCGCATCGGCGACGATGATACCGTCGAGATCCTTGTTTGCTTTCTTGAAGAGCTCACGATCGTTTGCGGAAGGAGCGGAGAAGACAAGCGCAAGGATTCTTCCTTGATCATCGCGCGTCATAGTCAATTTAAGCCCGAAATAGAAGCCTTTTCCTGAATATCCCCAGCCCGCAAGTCCTTTCATGGTCTTGTGTCGCTTGCCGTTCTTGGTGAGGCAGACGGGGATATCAGTACTATCGGTGGACTTCAACCAGTGTGCGTCTTTCTTGCCGAGTCGCATGATGATGAAGATCAGTTTCAGTGAAAGGGTGGCGACACGATTGATCGTGACGGTGAGCGTCTTGTATGAACAGTTGAGGATATCCTTGAAGTCTTCATACACGGACTTCTTCGTTGCACGGGTGCTTGTTTGTTTATACAAAGAGAGCGTGAGTGCATCGATATTATTGATTGCTAATTTTCGACCTTTTGTTGTTTCTTTTTTATGAATGACGTTGAATTTTTCGCAGAGTTGTGTAATAATGTGTTTGAGTTTTTGGAATATGATTGGATACATAGAACAAAGGCGTGGTCAGAAGACCACGCCTTTGTTCTACCATTCGGCTGATTGTTTGCCAGTTAATTATCCACAGTTTTTTCTATTTCGTAATTCACAGTGTATATTCGGAGATGCGCATGGAAAAACTCCATGCGCTTTTTGCTTACCATAGTAAAAACAAAATCATATATTTTTTCTTCACTAAAAGTTCTGAGATGAAATTAGCAACGAGAATTAGTCCAATGGAGCCTCCGCTATAAAATCACGGAAAAGCTCAACTTTTCTCGCATCTGCTGGATTGAAGAGAAAGTTTTGTACATCCTTGCTCAATTCTACAAAATTAAAATCAGTAATCGTTTCCATTATTCGCTCTCGTAATAGAGTGGGGTTATCAACACCGATCTTCTCCTTGAGGTATGCATAATTGGGTCGCGTGAAAGAGAGCAGGAAGACGATATCAAAAAAATCACGACCCTTCGCACGCTTGCGATTTACCGCTGCGTACAATTTCTGCGAAAGAAGGATGGGGGCTGGCGTAACAAAAACTTCCGAAAACACGTCAAACTTATTCATAATCTTTTTATCGGGTGTATACGGAAAACCGTGCGCCAAGCTATCAATTTGCATTAATATTTTTTCTCCTACATGTGGCGAGAGTCCATTGCCATATAAAATATCCGGCAATCGAATATTGCAGCGATACGCATCTTTTCCAGCAAAACTCATCTCCACCTTTAAACCTTGTGTTTCGAGCTCCCTTTTTACTCTTAAGGACAGTGCTTCAAATTCACCCTCATTGAGACTGAAGTTATCGAAGTCGAGGTCCTCAGAAAACCTTGAGTTGTTGTAGATAATGCGCAAAGCAGTTCCTCCAAGAAAAGAGAGCTTTGGTGCGTACTCCGAATGAGCGATGATTTCCAATATTTTAAACTGTAAATACTCGCGGAGAATCGCACGCTTATACGGACGGAGATGCTCGGGGTATTGTTGCTCTATTTGAGATAAGGTAAGCATATTATTTGTTATTTTCTATTAGCGCAATAAGCTTTTCAAGTCGTGCACAAAAACTCTTGCGATAAGAGGACTTTGCATATGCACGCAACTTTCCCATATCGGCACGCAGTAGAAACTCCTCACTATTAAAACGCCACTCATGAAAGTCTGCCTCTCGAACAATCTTCGGACAGAGGTAGAGATAGTCGAGGACCGCCTTTTCTATTTCTGCAATCTTGTATCCTTGCCCATTGATTTGCTTAAGATTGTAACCGAATAATAATTGGGGGCGTATATTCTTATAGACAAAATAGGCAACAGGCGTCTGAAATCGTGCCGTCTTCTTTGTGCTCACTGAAGTTATCGAGTATACACCCTCGGGAATAAGCCCATAGTACGAAAGAGCCGACTCCAGCGAAACATACGACGGTGAATAAAGGTGGTTTGAAATCAGAAAAAGCATCTCTTCGTTAAGATTTGTATCCGCAAACATGTAGTAGCCGCGACGAAGCTTCTTTATGTATCCCTTTTCTTGCCACTGACTCAGGCGAGAGGAGTAAAACTTTTGATCAATTTTACGAACATCAGATATAGAAAAAACACTGAAACCACTTAATTGCTCCTTTAAAACTTGATACTGCATATGTTTCTAAAGATTACCATAAATAGCAATCTTTGGAAACAGCTTATCCCATTTTCCTAAATTTTTCAAGGTGATATCGAAAACAAGCTCCCCATCTGAACTCTTCGAAGCAAAACCAGCCCCTTACTGAGGGCTATTTTGATAATCCTTTATTTTTATCCAACTAGGGGTGCCAATCCGGTCATGAACCATACCCGCGAGACGGTTGAGAGGTTCCTTGACCAATATATCGAGATCACACTTATGCAATCCGGTCTGGGTCTGACCGACACGACTCCACTCTACTCTCCCTCTCTACCTCCCCCTCCTACATCTGACGATTCTCGACCCCAGTGATGCACCACAAGGGTTTCTTGCGTTTTGCGATTAGTTCGACAATTCTGGAGCCCTGCTCCTCGGTCGTGAACCAATTATGTATTCTGTGTATGTGCTTTTTACCAAATCAGCCCGTAAGTATACACCGAGAGAACTACGCTCAAAATAAATGCCGCAACGAGGCCTGCCCACTTCACCCACCACGCGAGAGGATTTCCTTGATCCACACGATGAAGTTCCCATGACTTTAATGCGAAAATTGCGAGAGACATCGTGACCATGATCCACCCCAAGATTATTGAGATTCCACCACTTGCAGGAAAAGGAAAGTTGTCGTACGGATGGCTGAGCATGGTAAGAATGACCGAAAGTGGCGCCCATATTAAGATAAACCGTACCCATGACCGAAAAATTTCGTCACGAAGAAAATATAATGCAGTGAGGGGCAGTGCCAAGATATATAGTGGAAAGAGTGCGTCTTCGATTGTCATACAAGGCTGCCACCACCATTTGTGATATACACCTGAGCTACAAGTACTACTTTGAATTACGTACGGCACTAACTGTGCAAGAAGAAATGATACAAGCGCGAACACGAGCATGTTTTTTTTTGTAAGCCAGTTTTTCATAAACAAAGAGCAAATTTAGTAAATAATATTGATACCCCCACTCGATGTCTGCACTCCCGGTATCACTAAACCTTGTAGCTTCATCTTGGTCGGTCGATTATCATAGTCATCATCAGAATCACTGTCATCAAAATCAGCTGGCTTTGACATGATAATCGTCTGATTTTTCTTTGAGCGGTAGTGCGCCTCAACTGTCGTGCTCCCAGTTTTTATGAATGCGGCAAACATCGTAAACTTTCCGCTCGCTTCTGTCTTCCACTTGTATTTCACGGTCGTTGTGGCAATTGTAGTGGTACTTCCATTATATACCAATGTTTTGAAGGAAAGGAGCGCGCGACGATTTTTCTCCTTGTGTGAGATGAGGGGGGTGTGGAGACTGTTTTCTGAGGCATCAGTAACCGTAGTTGAGGTCGCAGTAGTCACAACGCTCGTACTATTCGTATCAAGACCGACAAATTGCAACTGTCGTGTACTCGTACTGAATGATATTTGTAATTCTGGCGGGGTGGTATCGGGAACAAGCACGGTGCCTGGAGATACGTATGTATCTATTATACCGTCACTATCTTCATCAATTGAGAGTCCTGGTAATGCGGAGAGGACTGGGTCTTCAGAAACACTCATTGTCACAAGAGTGCTCGTAGACACGGGAATATTTGCAAAAGTGGTTGTTGCTGTGACGACACCACCCGTGACCTCTTGGATATTCAACGTGAACCTTCCTTTGCCCTCTCCTCTCATGACCAAAGTCGTGGACGCACTCGCTGGAACACTGATGTACTTCACCTCGCCAAACTCGTCGTATGAAGCGCCGGGAATTTGCTCCTCAATTTGTCCGGTTGTTGTGGAAACACCAACATGACGACCTTGTGCGTCATAAAGCTCAAGCGTGAGAGGCGAGTGCAGTAAGTATCGGAGGCGTTTTTCAATATTAACTGCCGATGGGCGAGTTATTGAGATATATTGTCCGGGATCGGTAATGTCTTCTTTTTGGATGATATTTTTTATGAGAGTGCGGAGTTGGGGTACTTCGAATATATCCCCGTGGTCAAACATATTGCCTGTGTCATCTTTATACTCGCTTAAGTTCACCCAATACTTCTGTCCATCATTCCCAAGCGCACTCGGTGTCACCACCGTCCCATCTCCATCCTCTGTAAATGTCGGCTCATAATCCCAAGAAAAGTCACTAAGCCATGCATCATTTGAGTACTTGATTCCCGAGACGGTATCAACACCCCATCCCGCAATTTGATACACAGTGGTTGTCGTTGGCGCGACCCAGTCGTCAAAATTCGCATGCCATTCCAGCGCACTCGTGAGCAAAGTTTCATTTGCTATTGCGGGGTCTTCAAGTTCTCCGAAGTCAGGGTTTGTGCGACTATCTCCTCCAAGCAGATATGCAAGATATTCTCCTGTACTATTTATCTCGTCACCCCAAAGAGCGTGGGCTGGGACATCTTCGTCAAAAGTGGTCACTGGGGTTGAAATCGTGCTGAGATACTTTTCAGAAGGGAGGAGGTTGTATGTCATCGGCATGTCATGAGCAAGCTTGCGCTGGGCTGATTTTCCAACGTAATACTTAAGTCCAGAAGCATCATATCCGTGAAGTAACGCACCAATTGCTTGTGGTGTGCCCAATTGTGGCGAAGCGACCAGCATGAGGTTATCAACGAGGTCAGCCATCCCCGAGTCCTTAAGTTTTTGAATAAGTGCCTTCGCCAATAACCCACCATTTGAATGTGCGACAATGGTGACCTTGCCCGTCCTTGACGAAGCGACAAGTGCGGACAACTCTTCAAGAATATATGGGAATGAAGTCGGCACGTCGTAATAGATTTTTCCATCAATATTAAGACCGCCAGAAAGGAGGTGGTCGTTCCCATAACGCCAATCGTACGCAATGGGTTTCCATGCCTCGATAGTACCTGACGCGACCATACCATTCATGTCGTCAGCAAATACTTTGTAGAAATTCGACCCAAAAGGACCCTCAAGGAGAATGTCGTCTTCCTTCGTATAAATATTTGAAAGTACCGAAGTACCGGTTGCCATGTAGAGCTTCTCCACATCATCATTGCGATTTGGGATCCATAATTTATTCTCACAGTTTACCAGCAGGCAACTCGGATCAGTCCAGTACAATCGTGACCCCATTATCCCCGGCAGGAACAGCACATTAGAGTACCCTGTTTTGAAGGAAAATTGATTTTCTGTTGCAGTTGGTACGGTCGTCGTTGCGCCATTAACAAACGCACTGAAGGAGTAGCTGTATGTGTGCTTTGAAAACGTGAGTGGATGATAGTATGCAAAAAGTTCTCCGTTGCGATAATCGCCGTCTTTGAGTGTCGTCGATGCGGTTGTTGTGTCTTGAGTGAGCGCCATAATTGTGGGTATCAACGGTACCGGATTTCCGACATCAAACTCAGGAACGACAGTGGCACTCATATTCTCTGGTGCACGATTGGCGACATCGGTGTAAATTACGGAGAACGTAAGGTGTGTTTTTCCAGCAGTACCCTTGTGATCTTGGATACCATCATCTTCATACAAACCATGGGGGGCAGTTGTGGCAAAGGAAAGTGTGGGTGCGTGACTCACAAGAGTTTTCCACCCATCCTTGACCGTCCATGCGCGGTTGTCCTGTCCGCTCGTGAATATGCGAGGTGCATCACAAAATCCGTCCGTGTTTGCATCACTGCACCCTTCGGCGGGGGTGTCGAACGTATCCCAGTAATTGCCACCGTTGGGATTTGGCATATTAAACACATTTCCCGCGCCAGCATAGTTCACGGCGTGCGTCCCATTATTCAAAAAATTATTATTATAGACTTGGTTCCCTGTTGCAGGCGAGAAAAGCATTAGCCCCGTGTTTTGATTGTCTCGTATGGTATTCTCGCGCACGCTATTGTTGTTTGAGCCAAAAAAGAGTACTCCTTGATAGGTGTCGGAAATATCGTTCCCCGTAAAACTATTGTTATTAGAGCTAAAGAGGAGAATCCCCTGATGGCCACCAGAGAGGCTAGCACGTGCATTGAGTGCGATAGTGTTGTCGCGAAAGGAATTATCGTGTGAATTATAGAGCACGAACCCTTGACGGCGAGATCTGGATGGGACGAGGAGTGATGCCCTGTTCCCTGTTATGGTGTTCGCAACGGAATTTGAAAGGACAATTGCCTGAGAGTCATTGTTGATAAAATTATTATGTTCGATATGTATATTATTTGCGTTGTACACACTTATGCCATAGGAGAAGTTGGTGATTTGGAGATTTTTTATAGTGACGTCTGACCTCCCATTAAGATAGACCCCAGAACCAGTATGAAAACCACTGATCGTAAAGTTATTTCCGTCGAGGGTGATATTATCCGAATCGATTTGAACTGTTTCGAAGAGGTTTTGCGTTAATGTACAGGAAAGGGTTGTGGAATTCCAAATTCCGATAGTAGCGCAGTCTCCACCGGTTGCGTCCGCGCGGATAAACTTTGTGCTTTTGTGGGGTTGAATAAATATGATATGCGGAACTGAAATGTCTTGGGTATATACGTACACACCATTTTCGTTCGCAATGAATGTTGTGAGGTTGTGATAGCTATCAGTGTATTTGTAGTATGTGGTGATGGGAAGAAAGCCACTCATCGTTATCGTGGTTGTCGTGGCGAAGGAGGTACTTGCATCGGTCACTATTGTGATGATGTTTGGCACAGATTCCATGCGAAGGGTTATCGGTTCGGAGCTCACAAGAGAAAAGTCGAGATACGCACTGTCGGTGACAGCGAAATGAGTGCCCAGAGCATCGATCGCACTCTGTTGGCTTACGGTTTCAGCGAAAGCAACACCGTGCATGAGCAAAGAAAGAATAATCGATAGGATGAGAATAATGCCACGCATAAAATAGTGAGGGAATACTTGATAAAATTAGACTTGCTCCCCAATAAGAAAAATGAGAAAATAAGTGAATGAACATCACCAAACTTGCCCATGATCCCCGCGCTATTAAAGCGCTCACGGGTT
>JAYSSO010000023.1:0-2082 GCA_043720495.1 Candidatus Lloydbacteria bacterium
TTTTATAATAGTCTTTGATACGCTCGAGGACTGCGGGGTCGTCCTGGTGTCCTGTGTGGGTGCGCTCAAGGACCTGCATCCAGTCGGTAAGCTTATCGCAAGATACTTTATAGTACTGAAGTGAAAAACTCAATCACGTGATATGCGCACCCGAAGAAGGAGAAGAACATCATCGCCTCGCTACAGGAGAGGTCATCTCACCACATCTTATTAACGTGCGCCCACTCGACTTCCTATTCATCCCCATCCCCATCTCCATTCCTCCCCCCACTTCTCCCTCCACGCTGTCTCCAACAATTATGTTAGTACGTCCGGCCGGACACCTTAACATAATTTGCTCAGAGCTATTTTAATCCAAAATGCTCCTTCAACTTTTGGTCATTCTCGATTTTTTCTACTATCACGTAGAGCACTTCCTGTCCGATCTTAAAATCCGCCTTAAGGAGGACGACGAGATCCTCGCAATCGTACGGGTACACCCATGTACTTGCTTGTAATTTGTAAAAACCAAATGCGGAAAGTATTTCGCGAATTCTTCTTCGCACCTCCCTCCTCTTCTCACGAATATCATAAATAACCATTCTCCATCGTTTGTCCCAACGCTTATGCATTCGCGAATCCGGGGAGCGCGCCACCATACGCTCAAGCAAGCGCTTGCCGTCTTCCGTCACTCGAACACGCTTTCCACCAGCGGTCTTTTCAACGACTATCATTCCCTTCATGCACAATCGAGAAAATGCGGGTTCAATAAGATATAGCGGGTTCATTTTTCGCGCAATGCCACGATCAAATATGCGTAGTGCCTGAAGCGCATTCGGGGCAACGACCGCCATGCTCAAAAATCCCGCACTAACAACTGTTTGCAAAATGATCTTTTCGATGTTTGCCCTTCGTCGCACTTTTTTTGCCTCAATTTCAAGTTTTATCTTTACCATAACAATTTACGAATATACGATACATACTACACGACATCCGTAATTATGTTAAGGTGTCCGGCCGGACACCTTAACATAATTTGCTCAGAGTCATTTTAAATCCACCATGCTTCGTAACTCTGCCATGGGTTATTCTTGGACAAGCTGTCACTGCGAAACAAAAGCACAGGCATTGACGAAAGTTTTGCGTCTGCTAGCATCTGAAATAGGGAAAATTAGAGAAAGGAGTATCTCATGCCAAAACTGATGCTCCTTTTCTTGGAGCACATTCGCACGACTAAAAAGAAACGGCGGGGCATCTGTCACCACCGCATCGAATCGCTACGCATGGCGCTCGAGATGGGACAAGACATCCCTCCCATCCACGTGAACGCCATGGGCGACGGCACCTTTGTCGTCAAAGATGGACGACACCGCCTCGGCGCACACCTCGCTGCCGGTATGACCCAAATCTGGGCGATTGTTGAAAACATCATACGAACATTACTTCGCAAATGGCGTTCATTTGCGTTCAGCCACCTCTTTTGGGGTGGCTCTCTTTTTTTAGGACATTTGTAAATGGATGAATTTCAGGCGTGGGGTGAGAAGTGAGGTGGGACCCATTTCGAAGTCGCCATTTACAAAAGTTCTACTTGTCCCCCGTTGTTCCGAACGCCCCACGATTAGTATTACCCATGTCATCAACTTCAAGAAATCCCACACGCACCACAGGACTGATGACAACCTGCATGATGCGGTCTCCTCGCTCGAGTGTAATCTCTTTATCAGTAAAATTTAACAGCGCTGCCGTGTACTCGTCTGTGTTTCCACAAAAGTCACGATCACCGACTCCAAAACCATTTGCAGGCATAAGACCTCTCTTGTGGAGCGACGAACGCGGAACCAAGGCCACGTAGTAGCCTTCGGGGGGCTCAATCACCACGTTGAGTGGCACATATCCAACTACGTGGGGAGGGATCGTCGTAGTGACTCGAGCACAAAGGTCAAACCCAGCCGCACCAGGAGTTTTATATTCCGGAAGTGGGAGGCTTTTATCTATCCGTTTAATACGAACATTCATGTGTTATTTGTATCATCAGGAAAAAACTTGTCCACCCGCCCATGGACAATGCGGAATATAAAAAACCCCTACGCAAGAAACGTAAGG
>JAYSSO010000024.1:0-2061 GCA_043720495.1 Candidatus Lloydbacteria bacterium
CCTTCTGGGCCAAGCAGTATCACGCCTCTGTCGCCGAAGGGCTTCGCTCCGCAAAACGTGGCGACCTGTCAAACGCATTGAAATCAATGGAGTTTGCAAGAAACGCCAAGTCATTTGGCTGTGTCGCTGAGTCATCTAAGATGTACGAAGAAGCGAAGTTGTTGGTCGACAAGCTCAGGGCTGATAACATGATGAGCAATGCAGTGCAGGAAATCAAAAAAGGTGACTACCGTACTGCATATGAATATCTCACTGGCATTCCAGATGCTCTCCGTGGGAGAGCCCCTCCCGAGAATTTTGGCGTAATGAAAATGATCGCCGAAGAGGGAATAGTCCGAGTTTACTTTGAGAGACTCGACAAGGGAGTTGCCGACAAAAAATTGACTGTTGAGGATTTTTGGTCCAATGAGAAGGGTGCGTGCGAAACCATTGCGCGTGATTACCGCATGGTAACAACGCCCGATCGTTGCAAAAAGTATCTCCCCAAACAGCAGTAACTCGCAAACCGCAGGCCAGAAACCCCGCGGTTTTTTATTCGCAGAAACGCATCGTGTGATTGTGCATACAAAGTCCCGCACACCACTGTTGCATCTGCCTCCGCAGAAAAATGGCTTGGTCCGACTCGCCCTGGAGTCGGCATTTTTTGAGGATAGTTCCGCGTGCCGCTGGAAGCGCGCGGATGTGCAGTGCAATAGTGTGTGTAAAATAACCCTGCGAAGCAAGAATAAATCACTTAGGAATAGAATGGTAATGTGCCAAAGAGTATTCCCACTCTTCCCTCCATGCTATAATAAGCAAGTATGCCCATTTTTACCTTAGCCCGAGATTACCTCGTCTGGCACTATTCGCGTGCCTATGTGGATATCGTCCATATTTGGTGGAATTATCTTTGGCTGGTGAACCATATTTTCTCTGTTCCCGACGTAGCCATGAGTTTGCTCGCTCCATTCAAGCGAATTCAGGAGAAAAAAGTTAATTTCATTGCCAAGCCTGAGGATTTTTTTGCCAATCTTTTTGTGAATTTGATGATGCGCATCGTGGGCGTCTTTATACGCTCAGCCCTCCTTTCTGTCGCGATAATATTTTTTGTAATTGTGTTCTCACTTGGGATTTTACTGCTCCTCTTGTGGACCTTTCTCCCCGTTATGGTGTTTCACTTCCTCATTACTAGCATTAGGGTTCTTTTTCTTTGATATGTTTGGCCATGATGATAAATTTTTTAGGGACCCCAACTATCGATTCCACCAGGCGATAGTCCTTGAAAGTATTTTTCCTGCGAAAACAAGGGGGTGGGTGAGCATGTGCACTGGCCTCATCATTTTTCTGTATATCTTGATGATCACTGCTCCACTTGTGCAGGAGGGGTTGCGAGGTGGAGTACGCATCCCAACAATGAACAGCGCACAACAGGGAGGCGATGTGGTCACAATCCAAGAAGTTATAAAGCGCGAGTTGCCCGCGAACGCCGTACCCAATCTCTTCCCCTGGGTAAGCGTACTTAAGGTACCCGTAGACACGGAGAGTCCAATAGCAGGTGCAATTTCCTTGCTGGCACTAGCAATTTGGCTCAGTGTGCAAATGCTTAAATATTACTCTCGCTCTTATTATTTCCACGTTGAAGCACTACTCGAGCGTGGGAGGTCCGGCACACAAACACCCTACACGACTCCAAATTATGAAGTGTGTGATATTTACTACCAAGTTGCATATGGCGATCTCCTCAAAAGCTTTGTGCGCTCCCCATACGGCAGGGCGATTATGCGTCGCCTTGGAGTGGCGGATGAGACTTCGGATAGTTACCTCACAAATCGCAAAATTGTCATTAACTACGCTGAGAAAGAAAGTGAGTTGCATCACATATACACACTGTTTGACTTGTCGAAGAAGCTTGTCGAACTGGACCCAGATTTCTATCAGTTTCTGTTTGAATTAGGAATACGAGAGCGGGAACTCGCCGGTGCTTCCGAGTGGGTAGAACGTCAGATAAAAAAACGAAAACAAAAACAACGCTACTGGGGCAAAGTCGCACTGGGACAGTCTACTTCATTTGGTGCGGACCTC
>JAYSSO010000025.1:0-2060 GCA_043720495.1 Candidatus Lloydbacteria bacterium
GAGTTTCAGAGGTGACTCCTTTTCGTCTCCCGACGCGGGTACGTGTGAACTGAAAAGAACTACAAACGATGTTTGTCTGAATGGAGCTTGCGATTCTTATCGCAACTTCATCGCACACTTTTAACTTACCTGTTGCATACTGTTAATGAGTAGAGAAAGTGCTTGACACTCCATTTATTAGTAGTAATATTAGGATGTTACTCCTTAAATTCTCATTAATAGGCAAGGTTAAATCCCCACATTCATGTATCAACGATTACTTTATCAACAAATCAAGGAATCTTTTTTTTCAGGACGCGTGACGATCGTGGTCGGCTCACGACAGGTCGGAAAAACAACGCTCTGCAAAGAGATCGTTTCAAGTTTTGCATCAATCGGAAAGTCTGTGCTCACGCTTAATGCCGACAATCCGACCGATCGCAGCATGCTCAACAATAGAGACCTTGCCACTCTTGCTGGCATTGTCGGCTCAAATGATATCGTATTTATTGATGAAGCACAGAAGGTTCCGACGATCGGTCAGACACTGAAGTTACTGGTTGACCATTACAAGGATACAAAGCACATCATCGCAACAGGATCATCGAGTTTTAACTTGCTGAATCTTTCTGCAGAGCCACTAACCGGGAGGAAAACTGTTTTTCATCTTTATCCGCTCTCGATCGGCGAAGTGTTTCCGCATAATCTCATCGACGCGCAAAAACACCTCCCGCAATTCATGATCTACGGATCGTACCCCGCCGTCACAACCCAAGTTTCTTTTGAGGGTAAGCGCGCGCTTCTCTCGGAAATAGCTGACAGTTCGCTGTACAAAGATATTTTTGAATTCCAAACTGTCAAAAACCCTTCAGTACTCCGTGACCTCATCAAAGCATTGGCGTTACAAGTCGGCTCCGAAGTTTCCTATACTGAGCTTGCAAACTTACTCGGCATCGATCAAAAGACCGTTGAGCGCTACATCGACCTCTTGGAGAAAAATTTCGTCATCTTCCGTCTCTTTCCGTACTTTACCAACAAGCGCAAAGAAATCTCGAAGTCGAAAAAAATTTACTTCTATGACACCGGCATTCGCAATGCGGCGATAGGCAATTTTGACGCGCCGGACACACGCATCGACACCGGTGCGCTCTTTGAAAATCTCATGATTGTCGAACGAATAAAACACAATGCCTATGGCTCATCGCTCGCTGACTATCGTTTTTGGAGAACGTTTGCCCAAGCGGAAGTCGATCTCCTTGAAATTTCTGGCAGCACAATGAATGCGTTTGAGTTCAAGTGGGGAACACATCGCAAAGCGCGTATTTCGGCAGGATTTCACGCGCAATACCCAGAAGTCAGCGCATCGATTGTTACACCGGAGTCATTCGCTCAATTTGTGGGAGTAATACCATCGACAAGAAACCATTCCGCATAAGTCTGAGAAAATTTTGTGTGAGGCGTATTAAAAAAATGAAGTTCTATCGAGATAGTGCTTCATTTTTTTAATCGTTAATTCCTCGGGTCTCTGACCCGGGGTAACCATCTCGGAAGGGTTTGGGAAACCTGAGGTTTCCCAAGTACAATGAGATAAATGTCAGAACACATCCACAAGCGTCATAATAAAAACTTGATGCTCTATCACGTCGTCTGCCCAATAAAGTATCGTAAAAAAGTGCTCACGAGCGCTGTTGAACGTACGTTGCAGGCAACGTGTTTGGAAATAGCACTTCGCTACGAAATTCGTTTTGTCGAAATAGGTACTGATGAAGACCACGTGCACTTTCTCACACAAAGTGTTCCAAACATGTTGCCTGCAACGATGGTCAAGATCGTGAAAAGTATTCTTGCGAAGGAAATATTCAAGCTACATCCCGAGATCAAAAAATATCTGTGGGGAGGTTCACTCTGGACAAGCGGCTACTATATTAACACCGTAGGCCAATATGCGAATGAACAGGTTATACGCAATTACGTAAAGAATCAGGGTGCGCACTACCAGCAGATTTATCGCGCACAACCGAGCTTGTTTCCTGGTCTCGAATAGCGATGATACCTCGGGTCTCTGACCCGGGGTGATTCAT
>JAYSSO010000026.1:0-13863 GCA_043720495.1 Candidatus Lloydbacteria bacterium
GAACCTCCACGTCTTTCGACACATGCACCTCAAGCATGCCTGGCTACCAATTACAGCACCTGGGCGATTTCTTAACTTATACCATCTCCAATAAACCTCTCCGCACCAAGTCCGATAAATTTCGGCTCTGTCATTCAGAAAATATGAAGTCCTATCTCGATAGGTCATCATATTTTCCAAATGCCCCACTCGAAATTTCTTCGGACTTATGCGGAGACCTTACTTGTCGATGGTATCATGAAAACACTATACAGAAGGGTTCCTATTTTTTCAAGCTCAGCTGACATTAAACCAAAAACGGGTTGCCCCGTTTTGTGTGCTATTCCTCAGCCTTTGTTTCTTCAACCTCAGACTCTACTTTGGTTTCAAAATCTTTTGTAGACCCACCACCCATGCGTGTCTGTTTCATCTTGCGACGTACATCACGGACAGCCTTCTCGCGTACATAGTAAAGCTTTGAGCGGCGAACGGTTGAGCGTTTAACCAGCTCGATCTTGTCGATCATTGGAGTATAGAGTGGAAAAATGCGCTCCACGCCTACGCCACTTGCGACTTTGCGTACAGTAAACGTAGCGCCAGTCTCTTTGCCATGCTTTCTGGCAAGTACGAGGCCTTCAAATGCCTGAAGTCGATACTTCTTTTTTTCAGCATCCTCAAGGACCTTGACCCAAACACGGACCGTATCTCCGGTGCGGAATTCGAGCTGGCGACGGGATTCGACGTCGACTGGTGAGAGTGTGAACTTAGTGTGTAGTGTTGAATTCATAGTGGAGACAATCTAGCACAACCCCTTTTATCGTGCAACCATACTATGTTTTGCAACATATTTTCACCACTTTATGTCAAGGAGAGTCCTTGACATGAATGCGTAGTTGGAGGAGAATGGGTTTATGCAACGTACGACTGCTTTTGCGCCGGGTGAATATTACCACCTCTACAACCGTGGGACTGAGAAGCGGATCATCTTTCTGGACGAAGAAGATCACAACCGATTTGTCTCGCTGCTCTATCTTTGCAACAGCGGAATTCCCATTCATCGCAGTGACTACCGCACGAACTCACTGCGAGGCCTCTTTCTCATCAACAGAGAGACAACGCTGGTCGATATTGGCGCATATTGCCTGATGCCAAACCATTTCCACATTCTCCTGCGCGAACACGCCGATGGCGGAGTAAGCATGTTTATGAAAAAACTGCTTACTGCATATGCGATGTATTTCAATAAAAAATACGAGCGGACCGGCACGCTCTTTGAGGGGCCATTTCGCTCGCGACATGTAAGCAGGGACGAATACTTGAAGTATCTCTTCGCATACATCCACCTCAACCCTATCGGGATTATCGATGCAGGGTGGAAGAAAAAGCGCATTGGGAACAAGGCGGCTGCTAATCGATATCTCAATGAATACGAGTACTCCAGTTTTCTTGATTATGCAGGAGGGGTCGCTCCTCGGTGGCAGTCGGCGATACTGAATAAATTGGCTTTCCCTGAATATTTTGAGAAGCGAAATGACTTCGAAATCTATCTCAAAGACTGGATGACAGGGGTGGAGGAGGAATAGTTGCGACCAATGTCAAGGACTCTCCTTGACACAAAAAATGGGGGTATTTATATGCTTGCAAGGGATGGGAGAATGTCTTAGGATTATCTTGGCTATTTCTTTTTATAGAGGATTGAAATGAACAGTGGACTTCCGAGAGATTATACCCTTGCCGACCTGCTTCGTGTTGACCCGATTGGAAAGCTCAATGCTGGGGTCACAGCGTCACTTGAACAATTCAACGCTACTCACCCTCTGGATCATGAGCTCTATGTGAGTGTAATCATGAAACAAATAACCCTCCGGGCAACTGATCCCGAAAAAATTGCAGAACTCGAGAATCATGACAGAGAAAGTGCTGAGGGAAAGCGTGCGATTACCACGATACTCAACATTTCACCGGAAGATTTTGAGCGAGTAGTCAGACACCAGAATGACAGAGCGGGCGCGATGAAGGATGCCCACCCCGAAAAAACACTCATTCGTTCATGGAGAGCACTCAAACATCGTGCGGGAATTCTTGATGTGGGGCCGGATAATTTCCCCACAGCACTCACGAGACCGCTACTTGTCCTCTACTCGGCAGACTGGTGTCCCCCGTGTAGAGTAATGAGGCCGACATTTGCTCGACTGCGTCATTTTTTTGATAAAGCAGATGTGAGCTACTGTCACGATGATGAGTGGCGACGGTCACGGGGTATCGAATTCATTCCGCAATTTGTTGTGTACTTCCCAAGCGGGGCTGAGGTATCAAGCGGTGTCCCTGGTACTACACAGGATCTCTGGGCTGTAATGAATAATCTTGTCACGCTTGGACAATCATTCGATGGAAAAGGCGTGCTCGAATGTACGGATGAAAAATGTGAGATAGTTCCTGTTGCGAAATAAAAACGACCGCCCAGCATATGGGCGGTTTTTTTGTTTTTTATTGTTGTTTTATCGTTCTTGAAAAAGTCTTTGGGCGATTTGGAAGTCTTCGGGGAGGGGGGCGGTGAATGTTTTTTGTGCTCCTCCTGGGAGTTTTACTTTTATGGACAGTGCGTGGAGTGCAAGACGAGTGAAGCCAAGTCCTGCTGGTGAATCATATCGGGTATCACACAAAATGGGGTGACCAAGGGCGAGCATGTGCACGCGGAGTTGGTGTGTGCGGCCAGTCTTTGGCGTCAGTTCAACAAAAGAAAATTTTTCCCGGGATTCGAGCACGCGATAGTGTGTGGATGCATCACGGAGGGTACCGCGCGCATCCTCCCCTGTCGTCCACCTGCGGAAGTCACTGCGACTGCGACCGATGGGTAGCACAATATCTCCCTCGGGGGGTTGTGGTGTACCGTGCACGAATGCGTTATATGCCTTTACTATGGTGTGGTCGAGAAATTGGCGCTGGAAAAAATAAAAGGTCTCGTCGTCTTTCGCGATAAGTATTACCCCTGATGTTTCGCGGTCGAGACGATGTACTACGCCATACCGTGCAACATATCGCCCACCATCCAAGGTATGAAGACCTCCGATATCCTGGCTTTCGGGATATTTGCTATGCACCCACTCTACGAGCGACGGCTCTACCGTGCGACCGTCAGCATGCACCACCAGACCCGCTGGTTTTGCAACTGCGAGCATGTGCGCATCTTCATGGAGTATGATCGGTTCTGGTTGACTCACTGTATTCAATAGGTTAACGTACTTTGAGACGGTTTGAAAGGAATATAGAAATGAGTAATATGCACGCACAGCAGAGTGGACGCGCCTTTACTAAAAAACAAGCACAGGCCATGCTTGAGAAAATCTACCCACAGCAATTCAAGGCACGTCGTGTACGCAATATAGTGCGTCGCACAATGGGAAAAACCAAAACGAAGGAATTCACGAGCCAGCTCGATGCAGTACTTTCGGCGGTAGAACGTGTGCACGACCTCGATGACCAGCTTTTTGCAATGAATCCGCGTCTACACAAAGGACAGAGGGATGGGACTATTGCCCGCGAGCGCAACGACGCGATAACGCACCTCCTCGCTGTGTGGACAGAACTCGTCTCGCTCGTCTAACCTGCCACTACGCCACACTGCGTAGTTTTTTATTTTCATTATTACTTCCCTAGGCGGCGTCCACGCTCGCTATAATTTTTGAGTATTGCGTGAAACTCTTCTTTGGTAAAATCTGGCCATAACGTGTTGGTAAACACGAGCTCGCTATATACACTTTGCCACGGCAAAAAATTTGAGAGCCGTTCTTCCCCACTCGTGCGAATAATGAGGTCGGGGTCATGCAATTCTTTTGTCCACAATAATTGAGAAAATTCGGCTTCAGTAATTGTTGTGCGCTTGCTTTCTGGTATGCGATGAATGGCATCAATAATCTCAGTGCGACCACCATAGGAAAGCGCAACGGTATAGCAAAATGAACGGAAATTTTTTGTTTGTTCCTCTGCATGCTCTATGGTGCGTACAATATCTTCTGCGAGGTGTGTGCGTTCGCCAATAAAAATTATCCGCATGTCGTCCCTTACTGCGTCTTCAACCACCTTATTAATCACTTCGCGAAATAAATTCATTAGATACCCTACTTCTTCCTTGGTGCGATTCCAATTTTCTGTCGAGAATGCATAGACGATAATTTCTTTTACGCCTGCCTCCATCGCCCAGGTGCGAAATTCACGGAGTTTCTCGTATCCCGCGCGGTGCCCGAGCAGTGGGGAGATGCCTTTTTCTTTTGCCCACCGCCGGTTGCCATCCATAATGACACCTATTGCTGTGGGCACTGTCGATTCCATTTGGTTGCTCATGTGTTTAGTCAAATCGGATGGTAAAATTAGTGTAAGAATTTTTCGCAGGAAAGAGGAGTACTTCGACTCCTTCCACGCGTGCAAGGAGCGACCCACGCTCCAGGCGGTTGACGAATAGTGCGATCACCTCTTCATCCCCTTCTGCGATAACCGACACAGTGCCATCTTTGTTGTTCCATACTTCCCCCACAACACCAAGTTTCTTTGCACTCCGTGTCACAAAATCACGGTACATAACCATTTGTACACGTCCAGTCACTAGGCATTCGATTCGCTTTTGCATTACTTATGCTAACTCGCTCTGGGTGCGAAATATGCTTGACATAATCGTAAATATACTATATGATGGAAACGTAGAACTTCCGCAATCTCTGCGCACACTCGTTGCTCGCTCAGATTGCGGCGGAGGCGCTATCCTAACAAGGAAGCCGGTCTACTAATCGGGGAGACTCGAATGGTATCCAGAGCTGTGGCGGCTCTACCTCGAAGACGGAGGTTCCGTCGCAATCAACACTCGTCGCCGGCACACCGGCGATTTCCTTTTTTTCTCAATGATTTTAGCGTAAGCTAAATATGTGCTTATGTAGAATGTCCCCGTAGTTTAATGGATAAAACAGAAGCCTTCTAAGCTTCGGATCGTGGTTCGATTCCACGCGGGGGCATAATTGTTTGCGTCGAAGTAGAAAATGTTCTATTGTACGAGAGTTCGATGGATGTGCGCTTCATGCGCGCGATTAGCTCAGTTGGTAGAGCAGCGCTTTTACACAGCGAAGGTCGCAGGTTCGAATCCTGCATCGCGCACCAAAAAAACCACCTTCGGGTGGTTTTTGCGCGATAGGACTCAACTGCTTGAGTCCGCAAGGATTCGAAAGATTGGTGATGTTTTGTCTTCAAAGCCACCAATCCACGCGCCGTCAGCGAGAAACTCCTGCAGGAGGCACAGGCACCACAGTACCCGACTCATTAATGAGTTCAGCGGGAACGTCAGTGATGTCACCCTCTGCGCCATATGCGCCGCCCAAGTTTGGGGCCTGAGGACGCCGGCCGACGAGTGTTTCAAAGCGCGTTTGTTTTGCTTGATACAGATCAAGCGCAGTGCGTATCTCCTCTCGCGTTACGACGTTGCGATCTTTTTTAGTGGGGGTAACCGCTGGGGCAGAATGTGACGCCCACAAATAAGAAAGGAAGCTAATCACACTGATAACGGTCGCGAGAATTGCCACCAGAGAGAGGACTACTCTCCACATAAGATCGGGATTAGAAATAGCAGAAGTTATCCCGAAAATTGAAAAGTGTGACAATTGCAGTCGTAATTTTTCCATAACTATTTTTTAGAGCTCCGTAAGCTGAGTAAATCGATTTTGATGACACCTGCCCACTGGCCATTTTGCTCTTCCTTGACATCAATCTTTGTGATGACGATACGCGCAGGAAACTCCTCGATAAGCCGGATAACATGAAAAATCTGTGGCCACGTTCCCTTCAGAGAAAAATCTCCTGAAAAAACACCAGGCTTGCTACTGTTCAGACTGATAGTTTCAACCACTGCTCCCGTAGTCGAAGTGCCCAAGTGCTCAATAAGTGTAATAAACTTAATCTGATCCTCATCACTGGGTTGAAAAATAAATTGGGAAAGTGCTCGTCGATCTGCCTCTGTGGACGTGAGTACACGCTTGAGGGCAACCGCTTTGTCATTTTCGAGTTCTTCACCAAGTAATTCCTGGCGCAAGACGACTTCATTCTGTTTTTCTTCCTGTAGTGCGATGGAGCCGTACCACAAGGCACCGATACCGATGAGGTCGATGGCGAGGAGGGTAAAGAAAATGGTGTGGAGTGATTTCATGTTATTTCATGATCAACATTATCGAAAAAGATATATTCGTTTTTTTGATGATGTAGTCGCCTGACTTTGGTTTTTCAAAAAGTGGATCTTTGCCGAGCTCGTTTTTATATACGAGAATGTCATCACGATGTGCAGCTATTCCTGAGAGTTGGATATTGATGAGCTCTCCCACGCGTGCATACGAGATATTGTTCACGGTGATGCCTCGCGGTTTGACCTTGATGATTTGTTCGAGTAGGGCAGAGGGTATTGTGTCGGAGGTTTTTACCCCTGGACGCAGAAGATCAAGATCGTTGCGTATCGTTTTCACCTCTTCAGTGGTTGTTTTGTTTTGCTCAGGAGACTGCAACTTGCTCTGTTCTAAATCGTGCGCAAGCCCAGTGGTGATGGATTTCACCGAATAAAAAACGGGTAAAAAAAGCGCTGCCGTAAAAAGTTCGAGCAATCCAATGGACACAAAAAGTATTGCGCCAAGACGCATCAGATATTGCTTCACCAACTTATGTTTTGCATGTGCGGAGAGAAGGTTAATCATTTGTTTTTCTACTCTGGTGAGAAATTACGTAACGCGAGACCGATAGCGGCAGTATACCCGTGTGCTTCATGGAGAGAAAGTGGGGGGATATATTCTTCAAAAGAGCAGACGTTTACCCACGGGTTGGCGATGACTACTTTCACCTCAAGGCCCATCGAAAGGTACTCCGTAACACCTTTTAAATTGGCACCTCCTCCGGTGATAAAAACGCGTTCGATGTTCCCTCCAACTTTCTCGCCGTGGTGCGTCTGCCAATACGAAAAGTGGCGGAGGATTCGGGTGCGGAGATCAGCCATGACCGGTGCGAGTGCCCCGCGCACTGCGTCGGACTTTCCTCCACCCACAAGTCCATGCTCAACCTTCAGCAACTCGGCTTCTTCGTAGGTAACTTGCATCGCCTTTTCTATCGCCTGGGTCATATAATATCCACCAATATCGAGAGATGCCGAAAACTGTACGACGCCATTTGCGCTGACGAAAATGTCCGTGACCATCTTACCAATGTCGACCACAAGAAAAGTGCCGTTATCGCCCTTGGGAACAATTGCGCGAGCCATTGCCTGGGACTCGAACTCAAACGCTTTAGGCACAATACCGGTTCCGGAAAAAATATCGAGATACTCATCGACAACTACGCGCGGGAGTACTGACACCACAACGTCGACCATTTCTTTTCGTCCTACTGCACGATCGGAAACGACGACATAGTCGAAAATTGCTTCGGACCCGGAAATGGGGACATGTTCTTCGAGACGTAGCTCAATGGCGTCGCGCAATTCCGCTGTTGCTACGCTCGGAATGCGGATGTTTGCGAGGTATGCTTGCTCTTCAGGGAGAGCGATATGTGCAAACGTTAGATCAAACTCACTCGCCAAAATTGCGAGGACGTCTTGGAGTTTCTTTTTCTCACGGACGTGGCCATCAGCAATGATGCCTAAAGGGAAATTTCGTGATGCATAACGCACAACCCGCAACTGGCCATTTCCGTGCTCTTCAAGTTCAATAAAGCGCACTGCATCGGCAGATATGTCGAGACCTATTGCCGGCATAGCCAAAAATTTCGGTGCTGTAAATAAGCGCATCAAAGTTATTATACTTGAGGAAATTGCACTGCGCAAAAGGAATCTTCCCCCGTTAGCGTAATTTGCTACCTGGAGGAACTTCTTTTTCTGGATGGAGGAGCATTGCACCGCCTGATTCCAGTCCAACTGCGAGAATCATGCCATAACTGGTGAGTCCGCGCATGGTGCGGGGCTCCAAGTTCGTGATAAAGGGACATTGTTTACCAATAAGATCTGCGGGTTGGTAATATTCACGAATACCGGAGAGAATTTGGCGTATATCCTGCGTTGGTCTAGCCTCATCCGCACAGGCTGGTTCGTCTTCTATTGAGAGGCCCTCCCCTTTCTGTTCTATTTGGGGGGTTGCGAGTGGCCCAAAGTCGACGGTGAGTTTCAGTAGCTTGTCTGCTCCCTCGATAAACTCGACAGTGAGAATCGTGCCAATTTTCATTTCTATTTTTGCAAAATCTTCGATTGAGGCCATATGAAATTAGTGAGTAGTAACTAGTAAATAGGGAGTAAGAATAAGAATGCTTTTTCTCAGCGTTCGCTCGGAATTGAAAATTATAATTTTCGATTCGCTCGCTCACTTGAGAATAGGTAAATGCAAATATCAAATCAGGATAACATGACCAACTATCATTCGTCATCCAGAGAGTCGACAGGTGGATTCACAGAATCAAGGTAACTTTGGAGGACGATGGTGGCGGCGGATGCGTCATTCATTGCGTTGTCACCCTGAAGATGTGTGGCTTCCCGCGATGAGAGGGCTTCGTTCATAAAGATGATAGGGAGACCAGTTGCCACTTTCAACTCCTCCGCAAAAGGAGTGATCCTTTTCATTAGTGGATTAGGTTGGTTTTGAAAATTGAGCGAATGTCCAATAACGATTGTGCCCACCTTTTCCACTCGACAGATGGCAGTAATGTCATCGACGAGTGTTGATGAGAATGGAATTACCCGCAACGGAAAGGCAAGCGTCCCACCGTCTGGTGAGGTCGCAAGGCCGACGCGTTTTGTGCCATAATCGATACCAAGATATTTCATATGTGCAGTGTAACAGAGGTGACGTTTCCTTTTTCTTGACTTTATCGTTGCTACATGGTACTGTTTTTTTAGACAAACAGGAGTTTCATTTGACAAACGACTACGGTTTTGGATTATTGCGTCTTGGCGTCTCCGTAGACGTTTTGGAGCACAACGACAAGCTCCTCGGGGCACTGACACTTGGCATCGAAGTCACAAAGGAAGAGCTCGCAAGGCGCTGTGGCCTTGGCAACGTGGACCCGCAACACGTGCGGGGTGGAGGAAATTCGTCGGCTATTGAAGAGGCACTGTGCTACCCCCTACCACCCGCAGGAGCGATGCTCGTGACAATTCGTCCCGACCAGGACTCGATTGGGGCGATGGCGATTTTCTACCTCCGAGCAATCGGAAAAGAGCAAACGATCGACAAGGCGCTGGTGGTGCGCATTGGCGCGGTAGACCGGCTTGGTCTCCGTGGTGCGCACGACGCCTATGCATCCACAGGTGGACTTCCCGGCACGCAACGTGAAGCTGATGCCATTCAAGTGATCGTCAGTAGCGATGACCCGACACTCACGCTCGAAGACAAGGTGGTGAGCATAAGCCAGATTATCGCCGGTGAGATGTCACTCCAAAAACTCCAAACAATCGCTGGCATGAAGGTGCGGAGTCAGCGTGAATTTATTGTGGTGATGGAGTTGGGAGTTCCCCTTATCGAAACGCGTGGTGGCTACAAAGAAGCGCGCAGTATGATCAACAAGGACTACCCAGTGGGTGTGGTCATTGATTCTGCCTATGCTGGGCAAAACGGCGGGGAGTATCGCTTTACCGTGGTGCGTAAGCCGGGGTACTTTGATCGGTGGGGCTTTGATGCAGAAATCAATGCGGAAGAAGCCAAGGAGCGGGGAATATCTCGGGAGGAACTCGAGCGCCGGATGTGTGGCTGGGGAGGAAACAACAACATCGTGTCCTCTTCAGAAGGCTTCGGATGCGAGACGGTGCTCCCCAAGGAACGAATTCTTACTCTGGTGCGGAACCATTCACGGTCGGGAATCGTGTCCTGAATTTTTGTTTTTTGTATGAGCGCCTCACGAGAGGCGCTTTTTTTATGTACAAATTTTCAGATAGCTGCATCGCAGGCTTTTTTCAAAAATGGTAAAATAGCCTTACATGCAAAAAATAAAAGTAGAAACAATCGTGCCTGCTGACGTCAAAAAAGTCTGGCAACACTGGAATAATTCCGAGAGTATCAAGTGTTGGGCATTTGCGAGCGACACCTGGGAGTGCCCGTATGCAGAAAATGATTTACGAGTTGGTGGGAGGTTTTTAACAAGAATGTCTGCCAAAGATGGGAGCGCCTCTTTTGATTTTACGGGTACATATACTGAGGTTGTGGAGTTGAGTTCTATTACATACCTAATGGACAAAGCGGACGGCGAACTGGAGCACCGAGAATGCGCGGTCGTATTTACCGACTTGGGAAACGGCACGACTCAGGTAACGGAGGAATTCACTCCTGAAGTTGAAAATAGTGAGGAACTGCAAAAAACTGGATGGTCGGCAATACTTGAAAACTTTAAAAAGTTCGTAGCAGATAATTAATCAAAAAAATGAAAAAAACCAAAACAGCTCAGTCCAAACTACCAACCGTTAGGGAATATAATAATTCACAAACAGTCGCCATGAAAAAAGTTTGTGAATTTTTGGCACTACACATAAACAAAAATTTAAAAAACAGCGAGTCGAAAATATGGCACCGTAGCCCGGTGTGGTTTATCGCCGGCAACCCAGTAGTGTCGTACACCGTGCGGAAAAGTATAGAAAAGGGTGCTAGAGTTTCACTTATGTTTTTCAGTGGCCAAAGCTTTGGGGAGGCAGACTTAATACCGGGAGGGAGCTTCAAGGCGGCGGAAATATTTTATACAGATACAAAGGAAATCAAAATTGCTTACCTCAAGCGGTGGCTACAGAAGGCAAAAAAAATACAGTGGGACTACAAGGATATTGTGAAAAGAAAGGGCGTGTTGAAAAAAATAGTGTAGCAAAGAGCTAACTCCGTTCACGCGCAAGCAAAGAGAAGGTGGGATTCGGACACGAGTTAGCATTTAAAAATCTTTATTCTTTTTACTACAATCACTGGGGTGAGATTCGCTGATTACATCAGCAGGTACTTTTCGGACTCCCTGAATCGTCATCGAAAAGTCTTTCGGAATCTCACACGAAAGTGCTGCCGAGCACTTTCTCTCCTCCGCCCAATAAAATAACCGCTTTGCAAGCGGTATTTTATACGGGCGGAGGAGGTGAGATTCGAACTCACGATACCGTTTCCGGTATGGCGCATTTCAAGTGCGCTGGAATAAACCACTATCCGACTCCTCCGTATTTTATAGTTTTTCTCAACCAACTTTTTTCTAAAAAATGCTCTTCGTAATGACAATTCGGGCAGATAAGCTCAAGGTTCTCTATCTGATTATCATCATGATTTCGATTTTTATGATGCACGTGCAATATCTCATATTTACCATACGCACATCGCTCACACTTTTTTCCTCGAATATCGAGGAGGCGCATTTTGAGCGCACGCGCAGATACCACCTTATCCCTTGGTCTATTTATTTTATATTGAATACCTGCCCGATGCTTGTTTGCACAACTTCTACTGCACGTCTTTTTATGGAGTCCAGCTAAAATTAGCTTTTGACAAACAACGCACGGTACTTCTTTTCTACAAGCAATACCATAACACCGCTGTCCGCAGTAAGCACGTCCACCGCTCAACTCCTGCTCACCAGGTCGGCGGTATACTGGGGTTTCACAAACAGCACACTTTGTATTGGGATTTCTTTTATGTAACTCAGTCACTCATCCACTCTACCACATGGAGTAAGCTTACGCATCACTATACTGAATTATGAAAAAAAGACAAAAAACGCTTTTGTGTGGCCATGCTGTGGGAGACTGAGTTGCCCATGAAAAATTCTTGACATTATGTTTAATCTGTGATAAACTTATATCAGCGTGATCCTTGAATTTGTTGTGATCACCTCAGTGTTTGTAAGGGAAATCCACAAATAGTGAGGTGATCACAATCGTGACACTACAACCCCTCCTAGGAGACGCATCCATGAACACCGCCACCCTGACCCGCCCGCAAAACAACGTCAACCAGAACCAGGGCTTCGCGCCCTCGCCGTTCGTCATCGACATGAAGGGCCGCATGGCCCGCGCAGGCGAATCGTTCGGCTGCTGGCAGTTCGTCGTGGACGCGCTCACGGAGAAGAAGTTCTCCCCGGCCGATTTGGTCAAGGACTTCGTCCGCGACTGCCCCTTGCCGGATGTGAAGCAGAGCCTCCTCGGTCGCCAGCGCGAGTTCATCCTCGCACTCGCGCCCAAGGAACTCCCCCAGAACGAAGGACGCTTGGGCACGTTCGTGACGACCTCGTCGCTCTGCTCGGCGAAGGATTTCCTGAAGGCGGCGAATTTGCTGAAGGAGATCTACGACACCATCAAGGTACCGATGCCGAAGGAGCTGATGGGTCGTATCAGTGCATGCAATCGGGTGCATGTCTCCGAAGAAGGCGGTGGCTACAACCACGCGGACCTGGTCGGCGCCGGCTACGAGAAGCGTGTCGTCAACAATCGGGAGGCGTACATTCACCTGGTGAGCGGTGACGTGATCATCCTGCCGGGTGCCAAGAAGCTGACGGGTGGCGCCTTGCTCTCGCCCGAGGAGATCGCCAAGCGGCAAGCCATCAACGCCGAACTGCGTGCCAAGGGCAAGGCGGCCCGCGTGAAGGTCGTCGTGAAGACCCCCAAGGTCGACAAGAAGGCGAAGAGGGCCGAAGCCGAAGCGGCGAAGAACAAGCGCAAGTAAGTTGCAAGAGTCGACAAGTTCGACAAGGGTCCCACACGGGGCCCTTTTTTATTTATCAAAGTGCCCATCCCTCCAACATGATGACGTTGTGGTTGAGCACCTCCCACACTCGTGATATCATTATATGCATCTATGGAATGGAGCATCCTTGAGCACGAATATACGGAAAAAACCAACGACTGGTATGCGTCGGTCATTTTGATTGCTGGAGCGCTTATTGCTGTGGAATTTCTGACCAACAATTTTCTCCTTATTACGCTGACGTTTATAGGAACGGCGACATTCATTTTGCTCTCTGCACGGAAGCCAGAAATGATGCATGTAGAAATTCTCAAAAAAGGTATTCATGCCGGCAACGTGATGTATGCGTATCACTCGCTCGATGCCTTCGCAATTGTCGAATACCACCATGAAAATAGACTTCTCCTTGAGTCCAACAGACACCTCATGCCACTCATTGTGATTCCCATTCCTCATGACGTCGACCCGGATGATATACGGGAAGTATTGACTGAGTATTTGGATGAGAAGGAGTTGCATGAGTCGTTTGCACATCTGCTACTCGAGCGTCTCGGCTTCTAGTGTGATGTTTCAAAAATGGCGAACTTCTTTGTTGCGGGCCCCTGAGGCTCGGTCAACATATAAGAATATGCCTTCCTCACCTCATTACCCGCGTCGCGCATTTCATCCATTTTTGAAGCATCACTCGCGCAGTATTGGGAATTTCTTTGTCGACTTCGGCGTGCGGTTTGGTGGACTTACGAGGAACAAGTCCTCTCGGACACGCTCATCTCGTCGCCTCGAACTTTGCGCAATTTTGTGAACTTGCCGACAAGGCGTAATGCTGGGGAATTTCTTTGTAGACTTGGCGCAATTTTATACGTTCGCTTGAAACTGACGATATTTCTAAGGTGGAAATCTGGGGCTTCACGGATGGGAATTGCTGTGGTAGTGTAGCGCTAGCCACCCTCATCCCTTTTTGGTGGTATTTTAATTCAATATATCGGGCAAAATATATCCAGTCTCCGTCGTTCAATGGATAGGACAAGAGTTTGCGGAACTCTAAATATAGGTTCGATTCCTATCGGGGGCACAATTGTTAACTTCTTCTGAAGCCTGCCCCGCGCGCAAGCGCGCGGTAGTAAGGAGGGGGTGGGTAAAATCCGAATTCGTGTTGCATGCAATGGCGAATGCGGTGGGTGGG